>JAJRTI010000963.1 GCA_024278415.1 Planctomycetota bacterium
CTGATCGTCGAGACGCGCACGATCCCGCGCGTGGATCCCTACTCGTACACCGCGGCCGGCAAGCGGTGGGTGTACTCGTCGTGGCTGTCGGCCGTGTTCATGCACGGCGCGTACGCCGCGGGCGGCATCCCGGGCGTGCAGGTCTTCTTGGGGCTCGTCAATACCGCGGCGCTCGCGGTGTTGCTGCTCTGGCTACGCGGGCGAGGAGTGAAGCCGCTCGCATTCGCGGTGGCCGCGCTGCTGATTGCGCGCGTGCTGGTCATCCGGTCCGGCCCCCGGCCCTACGTGTTCACGCACCTGCTGCTCGCGGTGTTCGTGTGCGCGCTCCACGGCAGCCACACGCGCGCGCGGCTGCCGTGGTGGCTCGCGCCGCTCATGGCGCTGTGGGCGAACCTGCACCCGGGGTTCGTGGCCGGCCTGCTGCTGCTCGCGCCGCACGGGCTCGCCGCGCTGTGGCAGAGCTGGCGCCGCGAGCGCCGGCTGCCGTGGCGGTACGCGGCGTTCGTCGCGGCGATTGCGTTGGCTTCGCTCGCGAATCCTTATGGGTACGAGGCGTGGGTCCACCCGTTCCGGCTCACGGGCGTGGGGCCAGTGCTCAAGACCATCTCCGAGTGGAAACGCCCAGGCTTCGGGCCGGCCATCATGCCGTTCTGGCATGCTGTCGTGGTGGGTGCGGTCTGCACGGGCATCGCTCTCGTGCGGCGCCGCGGGCCGTCGGTGTGGGAGTGGCTCCCGGCCGTTGTCTTCCTCGGCCTGACGTTCACCGCGGTGCGCCACGTCGCTCTCTGCGGGATTGTGGCCGCTCCGCTCTTGGTGCGCGCGCTCGACGCGGCCCTGTCGTGGCGCTGGCTCGCGCGGCCGCGGCGCCAAGCCGCGGGCGTGATGGCCGTGGGAGTGGCCGCGGGGTTCCTCATGTTCGCGGCCACCGCGTTCGGCTGCGGCCGGCTCGGATTGGAGCCGCGGTGCCATCCGATCCCCGGCGTCGACTTCGCTCTCACGCATGGCCTGAACGGCCGCATGTTCAACGAATTCGGCAAGGGTGCGTACATCATCTGGCGCGCCTGGCCCGAGTATCGGGTCTTCATCGACGGCCGGCTGTCGGTCTATGGCGGCAAGATCAACCAGGACTGGCGCGCGATCTGCTGGCTGGAGCCGGGCTGGCGCGCGGCGCTCGATGCGTACGGCATTGACTTCATACTCGGCGACAACCGCCTCCATCGCGCCTGGTACGAGATGCCCGGCTGGCGGCTCGTGTACTGGGACGACGTGAGCCGCATCCTCTTGAAGCGCACGCCGGAGCGCGCCGCGTTCATCGAGCGATACGACTGCACGCTCACCTGCCCGGACACGTTCAGCGCGGGCCGGCTCCAGCGCTACGGGCTCCTGCCGAAGGCGATCCGCCAGTTGGAGGCCAAGGTGGCGTCCGATCCCTCTTGCTTTGTCGCGCGCACGCAGTTGGCGGACAGCTACACGGTCCAAGAGCGGCACGCCGACGCGGAGCCGCACTGGCGCGCGGCGTACAACATGTACCCCAGCGACGCGCCGGTGTGCTTGCGCCTGGGCCAGTGCCTCCGCGCGCTCGGCCGCTACGACGAGGCCCTGGGCTACCTGAGGCGGGCCGCGTGGCTCAATCCGTACAGCGTGGAGCCGTTGCTGGCGCTCGGCGCGTGCCACATGGACGTGGCCGATGCGCGGCGAGGCGCAGGCAAGCCGCGCCAGGCCGCTCGACACGTGCGGCGCGCGCGGGAGACGTTCGAGGCCGTGCTTCGCGTCGCGCCTACCAACCAAGCTGCACAGCGAGGGCTCGCGCAGACGCGGCAGAGACGATAGTGTTGTGTCACGGCTGAAGTGTCGAACGCGGCGCCACCGCAGTGCGACCGCGGGAGGGGCCCGCTCGTAGTGGCGACCATAAGGGCGCCCTCTGTTCCGATGGCAAATCGCCACCCGGGCGGAAGGCCCTCACGGGCCTACTACAAGCGCGACGTCACCTGCTTGCAGTCGCGTCGCGTTCCTCCAGCGCGTGCGACACGCTTGGGATCACCCCTCTTCGACGATCGCCTTGCAGATCGCGTCCTGGATCCGCTTCATCTCCGCGTTGCTCGTGCGGAAGCCGTTCATGAGGATCGAGAAGACGTACGTCGCGCCCGACTTGGCCTCCGCGTAGCCGGAGAGAGCGCTCACGCGTTTGATGTACCCCGTCTTGGCTCGCACTTGCCCGCGGCACGGCGGCTTGGTCATGCGCCGGGAGAGGGTGCCGTCTTGGCCCGCGACCGCGAGGGAATTCATGAAGAGCTGCTTGCCCGGCGAGAGCGCGACGTGGCGCAGCACGTGGGTGAGAACCCGCGGCGTGGCGACGTTGTCCCGCGACAGCCCGCAGCCGTCCGACAGCACAACGCCATCGGCCGGGGCCGCGATGTCGCTCAGAAACTTCGCAACCGCGGCCGCGCCGGACGCGTAGGTCCCCTGGCCCGACACCTTGGCGCCAATGCGCTTGAATAGGCAATCCGCATAGAAGTTGTTGCTGTACTTGTTGAGTTGGGGCAGCGTGATGTCGAGCCCGGACGCGATCTTGGCGAGTTCTTCGAGCCCTTGGAACTGCTCCTCTGGCTTCGGCCAACGCGGCTTGCCGTCGATCTGAATACCCGCGGCCCTGAGCGTCTCCGCGAGCACGGTGGCGAAGTAGAGGCTGGGGTCGGGCAGAGCGACGTGGAAGCGCAACGGCCGCGCCTTCTCGTACACGTAGCCGCGCGCTTGAAGTGTGGCCGCGTCCGACGTGAACCGATACCACGCGTTGTTCTTGCCGGGACTCGAATGCGTCTTGCATCGGTTGTCCAGAGCGACGTACTGCGTGGCCGGCACAAACGTCACGGACGCGGCCTGGCCGGCCGCGGTGGGCGACACGAGCATGTCGATGCAGTTGTCGTTGAACGGCAGGCCCGAGACCGGGAAGGTGTAGCGGCTCGTGCCGCTGCGCATGAACTCGCGGTCGAAGATGCGGTCGTCGCCGATCACGTCGCCCGTCACGCGGCGCACGCCCTGCTTCGTGAGCAAGCCGGCGACTTGGCGCATGACCGCCATGACGTCGCCGCCGAAGTGGCGGCCCGACACGTTGGGGTCGCCGTCCCCGCGCACGACGATGTTGCCCTCGATCACGCCTTGGTCGCTGAGTGGCGCGTCCCGCAATACAAGCGTGTTGAACTGGAAGTCCGGCCCGAGCAAGTGCACCGCGGCCGCGGACGTGAGGATCTTGGTGTTCGATGCGAGGATGAAGCGTTGGTCGTGGTTGTGGCCGTAGACCACCGCGCCCGTGTCGAGCCGTATCACGTGCACGCCGGCCGTGGCTCCCCGCAATGCGCGGCTCGACAGTGCGCGCTCGATCTTGGCCGCCATGCGCGACGCGGCGCTCGCGGGAGACGCAACCAAGAGAACGGCAACGAGAGAGCGAACGGAGCTTCTTGAACAAGTCATGAGGAGAAACAGAGCGCGGTGGAGGAGGGGGGGACAGGGCTCGCCACGCGGCGCGGACAGGAGCGCAAAGCGGACATCTTAGTGCCCCTCCTGTCCGGGTTCAACCAAGCGGTGCGCCAAAACGACAGGAGCTTTCCAAGTTCGTAGTAGGTCGATCTATCGCCCGTTTCCCTGCAACAGCCGACGGGCCATGAATGGCCCTACTACGAGCCATCTGCCGCGCGCATCGAACAAAACGTCCGTCTGCGGCGCATGGGGAAACTGCCGAGCCAAACGGTCGTTGCCAGCGAAGGGCTCGTTGCGATATGATCTCAGAGTCGTCTGGCCTCAATCTGATACCCAACTATGTTTCTGATGGAGGTGGCAACCATGAGACCTCGTCGTCTCTCCTTCTGCGCCACTCGCACGTTCTGCCTGTTCGGTGTGCTCATCACCGCGACTGCTACAGCGGGTCCAGCCACGCGAGACGGATCAACGTGGACCCTGGAGAACCCGCGCCTGCGCGTCCGCATCGACTCACGAACCGGCGCGCTGTCCGTACTCGACAAGCGCATCGGCCACACTTGGCGATCCGTGCGCGTGGCGCCTCTCAAGACGCCGACGCTGGCGGTCCCGCAGGCGGCCAGGGCCATCACGCTCGATGGCGGCCTGGGCGAGTGGCCCCACGCGGCAGTCCTCTCCCTCACGCCGGACATGGTCGGCGACGCGGCCAAGGTCGACGGCGCCAGCGACCTGAGCGCCACGGTGCGCCTGTGTTGGCGCGAGGGCGCACTCTACATCGCGGTGCAAGCCAAGGACCAGCAACTCCGCTTCGCCAAGCCCGATGAGCCGCAGTGGTGGCTCTGGGACTCGGTCGAGTTTTGGATCAACGGCACGCAGTGCGCGCTGCGGCTCGGAGAACCGGCCACGTTCTGGTGCAGCGACGGCAAGGTCCAGCGCGTGCAGGCGGCGATGGTGCGCACGGCCGATGGCTACACCGTGGAAGCGCGCGTGCCTGTCGGGGCCAAGCTGGGCAAGCGCATGCGGTTCGCGCTGGGCGTCAACGACTCCGACGCGCAGGGCGGAAAGCGCGAGGGGCAAATCTACTACCCCCGCACGTGGAAGCACTCGGCGCCCAACACGTTCGCCGTGCTCGTGTTCGCCGACGCCAAGGCCAAGGCGCCTGCGGCCGCGACATCGGCGGCCCGGCCAGCCATGCGCGACGTGAAGCCGCTCTCGGGCGGCCGCGCCGGCATCCAGTGCCTCGCGGACTGCCTGACCGACCGCGGCAAGACGTTCGAGGCGATGCTCACGATCCGCCTCGATGGCGACAAGCCCGACGTGCTGATCGGCGTAGACCTTGCGGACCGCGAGACGAAGATGTCGCGTTTTCAAATTCTCCTCCCCCTGCCACCGAGCCAACCCGATGCAGCCATCCTCTGGCCAAACCAGAACGACGGACTCGCCGTGCCCATCGCCGAACGTTCGTGGAACCGGCGTTATGCGGGCCTGGACGCGAGGGACCAGCCGTGGGTCGGCGTGCTCGACGGCAAACGGGGCTATCTGATCATCGGCGATCCGCCGGACGATATGCAAGTGCGCCTGCGGCAGGTCAAAGTGGCCAACGGCACGGCGCTCGCTCCCACGACCTGGTGCCGCAACAGCAAGGGCACATTCCGCCACGCGAGGCGGGTGCGCTACTCGTTCGTGTCCGATGGCGGCCTCGTCGCCATAGCTAAACGCTACCGCGCGCACGCGAAGGCTACCGGCCTGCTGAAAACGCTCAAGGAGAAGATGCAGCGCAAGCCCGCAGTCGCGCGGCTCCAAGGCGCGCCCGACATTTGGGGCAACACGAGCCTTCAGTTCGTGCGCGAAGCCATCACCGCAGGCGTTGACCGCGCCATCATCAATGGCCAAACGAAACCGGACGACATGAAGGAGATCGAACGCCTGGGATGGCTCATCAGCAAGTACGACAACTACGAGGATTGCATGGCCGGCCGTAAGAACCACTACGGCGACGTGAAGATCCCCGACGACTGCCCGCTCCTTGCCAACGGCAAGCGCATGAGGGGCTGGCGCACCTTCGACAAGAAGAAGCAGTTCATGAAGCGCTGCTCGATCAAGCAGCTCGCGGTCGCGAAGCGATGGATTCCGAAAGACCTGGCGAAGTATCCCTACAATGCCCGCTTCCTCGACGTGACCACCGCGACCGGCCTGCGCGAGTGCTACGATCCCA
>JAJRTI010000964.1 GCA_024278415.1 Planctomycetota bacterium
CGCATTCCCAGAGGTGCTGTCGCACCACGGCTTCGATACCGCGTTCTTTGGCAAGCTCCACACCAAGCAAGCCGGCGAGAAAAACTTCGGCCTCCAGTTCACACGGCTGGCCGAGGGCAAGGGCCAGTTCGTCGAGTACGGCTCAGGTCCCGACGACTACCGGCAGCACCTCCGCGACAAGGGCTACCCGGACAGCGCATGGCGCACGTGGGAGATTCCCGGCTACTTCGACAAGGGCTGGGTGACTTGCCCGCTTCACGAGGAAGACTACATCGACACGTGGACCGGCACGGAGACGGTGAAATACCTCGAAGCCGCCAACGAGCCGTTCTTCGCCTGGTGCTCGTTCAGCGGCCCCCACACTCCGTGGGACCCGCCCGCGCCGTACGACTCCATGTATGATCCGGACGAGATTCCCATGCCGTCGCGGCGCGAGGGCGAGCTGGAGGAGAAATGCCCGAAGTGGGTGGACAACCTGGCCAAGACCATCCCGGCCACGCCGCCGCGGTCGATCGATCCCGATCGTGAGGGCGGCATCGAGAACGCCTATCGTCGCTTCAGCGACCGGCAAGTGCGGGAGATGCTTGCGGTTTACTACGGACAGATCACGCTCATCGACGAGCAGATCGGCCGGCTCTTGGCTGTGCTCGACCGCCGCGGGCTGGCCGGCGACACGGTGGTCGTGTTCACCGCGGACCACGGCGACTACTTGGGCAACAACTGGGCGTTCTTCAAGTACGGCGCGCAGTACGACTCGCTCGTGCGCGTCCCTCTGATCGTGCGCGCCCCCGGCCTTGCCAAGGCCGGCCAGCGCCGGGACGAGTTTGTGTCGCTCATCGACATCGCGCCCACGTTGCTCGACGCGGCCGACTTGGAGCCGGTCGACCCGATGGACGGCGTGTCGCTTCGACCGTTGCTTCACGGAGGCAGGCACGCGTGGCGGGGTGAACTGGCGTGGGCCACGCAGCCTCGCTGCGTGATGACCAAGAGGTGGAAGTACATCCTTTGGCGAGATGGGTTCGAGGAGCTGTACGACCGCAAGCACGCCCCGCACGACCTGCACAACTTGGCCTTCGCTCGTCGGGGCGAGTTTGCAGGGGTGATTGAGGAGCTTGCTGCGCGGCTGTAACCGCACCCCACAACACATTGCCACTGGTGCTGGACGTCCACGTCCGTGACCCGCTTGGATAGCCCTCCCATGGGATCCGCACGAAGCCATGACCATCGCCCTGGCGCTTGCCGAACTCGCGGTCAACAGAACCTGACCCCTCCGCGGCCCCCAGCCGTGGCGAGGTTGCTCCGCACCGGCACAAAGTGTCTGTTTCCCTGATCCGCGGAAGCTCCAATTGACACTGTCCGGACGCGCTTGGTAACATTGGAGGAGCTTCTTGCAGGTGCGACCTGCAGCGCTGTCCGGCCAACGCTCACGGAGGGTTGCGAAGTGAAAGGCATCATCACACTATTGATTCTGGCGTTCTTGGGCTACGTGGGCTATCTCGCGTATAACAAGATGAACGAGGAAGACAAGGCTGGGCTGAAGCGGTTTGCTGGCCAGATGCTCCGGGAGGCAAAAGTCGAGGGCGCGAAGTTGGTCAAGAAGGGCTCAAAGTTGATCAAGGAGAAGATGGCGGAGGCTGAGAGCCCAGCCGAGGCGGCGAAGAAGCTCCCGGCCACGATTACGAGCCAGATTGACGGCGAGGAGATGGTGGTGTGGCGATACGGGACGGCGACCCTTGGCGAGGGCGACGCCGCGCGGACGACCACCGTGTCGTCGTTCTACATCGATAAGACGGAGGTCACGAACGCTCACTGGAAGAAGTTCATGGACGCGTCTCAGTACAAGTGGGAGGGCAAGTGGGTGAAGATCAAGCAGGGCGGATGGTTCAGCGGCACGAAGCTCGTCGAGACGAAGCAATACCCAGAGGCCATGGCCAAGTATCCCGTGGTGAACGTGTCCTTCGCAGACGCGCAGGCGTACGCCACTTGGGCCGGGAAGCGCCTCCCCACGTCGGAGGAGTGGGAAGCCGCCGCGCGTGGCCCGAAGGGGTTGGTCTACCCCTGGGGCAACGAATGGAACCCGAAGAACGCGAACGCCAAGGGTGAGGCCGATGGCTACAAGCTCATCGCACCGGTCGGCGCAGTGGCTGGCGACGTGAGCCCGGTGGGAGCGATGGACATGGCCGGCAACGTGATCGAGATGACCGTCGGCGCGAGTGGCATTAGCGTGGCCAAGGGAGGCGCGTTCACCCGCGGCAAGGACGACTGCAAGGCGTCGTGGCTCTCAGGCTTCAGCCCGACCGACCGCAGCACGGACGTGGGGTTCCGCTGCGCAATGGATCCGCCCAAGGGCAAGTAGCTACGCTTGCTCGCAGGCTTCGCTGCGAGAGGGGGGCGGCTGCGCCGCAATTCGTGCTCGTCGTCGTCCTCGACGCCTCCGCAGGGACATGCCCCCTGCGGAGCGACGATTGGGAGCCAGGTTGTCGATCCTCAAGCCGTTCTCCCCCTCCCCTTGCCCTTCCGCTCGGCATGCCGAGCGGAAGGGCAAGGGGAGGGGGAAACCGATGCGGTACCCCCGTCTGGCTCCCAATCGTGCCTCCGCACGGACATGCCGTGCGGAGGCCTAGGCAAAACGCGGATTTGTTTTATCTTTGGGGTGTAGGTCTGATTGTACGTATCCCAACGCGTTGCGTTCTGGAGTTTCAGTTTCGAAGTGGATTCAGGCAGGTTCACAACAAACGTCCCGGCTCTTCGCCTGCGTGCAACCCCTCGCGGGCACCGCAGCCCGAAGGGCTGCCACAACATAGCCCAGTGCAAGCCGCGCCCCGCGCGGCGCCGCGCTGGGTCCGCGTCGGCTCCAGGCCAAGGAACGCTGAAAGCGTTCCATAAGACTGGCGGGCCGCGTTTGTGCAACGCTTTCAGCGTTGGCGGCTTGTTTTCGGCATCCTTCCCAGCGTGGCGCTCGTTCGCCCGCTGACGCGACCGAACGAGCTTGCACTGGGCTATGTTGTGATGCGCCTTCGGCGCA
>JAJRTI010000965.1 GCA_024278415.1 Planctomycetota bacterium
CGGCCGCGATCCGCTTGCACTCCGCGTAGTCGCCGGGCTCCATGCGGTTGGTCGAGAACTCGATCGCGTCGATCCCGAACTCGTCCTGCGCGCGGGCGAAGGCTTGGTCGAGCGTCTCCCACTCGTAATGGAGGCAACTGATGCCGAAGGACGGGGCAGACGGGTCATTGGTCATTGGTCGCTCGTCATTGGTCATTGGTGCCCTAATCGTGAGGAACCGTCACAAAGAACAAGAAGTTGCATGCGCCGGTCGAGTAGGCACGAAGTGCCGTATCGAGACCCAGCACGACAGCGCAACCGCAGCCTGGTCTCGATACGCGCCAGCTTTAGCTGGCGCTCCTCCTGCCCCCGCCTTCAGGCGGGGGTGAGGGCTGTGGGCGACATTCGGAGCGCGCTTCAGCGCGGCTTCTTGGCAGGGCGTTGGTTGAGAAGCCCTGCTAAAGCAGGCTGCACGGATAGTTCTGCCCTGCTCGTTCCCACCAGATGAATCTGGTGGCAAGGCAGAATTGCCCGCTGAAGCGGGCATTCGTTCGCTCCTTCGCGACTTGCGTGTTTTTCGCGCAGCTTTTTGTAAAGGATAAGAGATGAGAGCGGAGCCGCATCCACTCTCGTGGACGGAAGACGTATCCTCGCGGTCTCTTGGGTTGTGGGCGAAGTCCGCCTTAGTCATTAGTGCTTGGTCATTGGGCTCGGCGACAACCCCAATGAGGAGGGAATCGTAGCCGTGAACATGGCCTGCGTCAACGCTGTTGAGCCAGCGGACACTTGACTTGCCCCGCTTGGGCCCACAGGATAGCCCGCCATGCGGCATCCCCAGAACAACCTGGATCAAAGCGCGGCCACTCGACCGGCCCTCACCGCGCGCGCGTTCGCCATCGGCCTTGCGGCGTGTGTTGCGATCTCGCTCGCGTTCCCGTACGAAAACCTCATGATCAAGGCCACGCGGCCGGCCAACACGTCGCTTCCCTACGGCTCGATCTTCATCCTCTTCGTCATCGTCGTTGGCCTCAATCCGCTGCTTCGCGTCTTCGGCTCCGCGCTGCGCCGGGACGAGCTGGTCGTCGTGTTCGTGATGATCCTCATCTCGACCGCGATCCCCACTTGGGGGCTCATGGCGCAACTGCTCTCCATCTTGCCGGGCCCGGCCTACTACGCTTCGGCCGAGAACCACTGGGGCGCGACCATCCTCCCCTACGTGCCGTCGTGGATCGCGCCCACGGACCCGGATGGCATTCGGCACTTCTACGAGGGCTTGCCCGCCGGACAGAACATCCCGTGGTCGATCTGGATTGTGCCGCTGTTCTGGTGGGGAGTGCTCGTGGCCGCGTTCTTCACGGTCACCGGCAGCATGATGGTCATCCTCGAACGCCAATGGCGCGAACGCGAGCGGCTCATCTTCCCGCTCATGCACCTGCCGCTCGCGATGGTCGACGACGACGAGGCCGGCGCGCGCTTGCCGGCCTTCTTCCGCAGCCGGGCCATGTGGATTGGTTTCGCACTCGTCTTCGCGCTCAGCAGCGTCAACGCGCTCCACAGCTACAACCATCTGTTCCCCTACATGAAGCTGCGCGGCGGCATCGCCTTCCTGCGCCGAGCCGTGTATCTCCGCACCTGGCTCAACTTCGCGGTCGTCGGCTTCACCTTCCTCATCCACTCCGACGTCGCGTTCAGCCTCTGGTTCTTCAGCGTTCTCAGTTCGGTGCAGATCGGCCTCTTCAACATCTTCGGCTTCAGCATCGGCCCCCGAGAGATCTACTGCTCCGGCGCACCGAGCGTGTCCAACCAGGCGATGGGCGGCATGATCGCGCTCGTGGCCTACTGCCTCTGGACGGCCCGCGACCATATCAAGGATGTGCTGCGTTCCGCATGGGCAGGCACGCGCACCGACAACGACGTGGTCTCGTGCCGCGCGGCTGTGGTGTCGTTGGTACTGGGGCTCTCCATGACCGCGCTCTGGCTCCATGCCAGCGGCTTGCCGTGGGTCGGCGTCGTGGTGTTTCTCATGGGCACATTCGTCACCTTCCTTGCGCTGACCCGGGCCATCGCGCAAGGCGGAGTGCTCGTGTCGCGCGCCGCGCTGACGCCGGCGTCGTTCACCGTGCACGCGCTTGGCCCGGAGACGCTCGGCCCGGCCGGCATGACGTCCATCGGCTTCGCGTTTTCATGGACCGCGGACATTCGCGTGTTCTTCATGCCATTCTTCGTGCATGCGCTGCACCTGTGGAAGACGCTTGGCGCGCGGCGCCGCGGCTTTGTCGCGGCCGCGGTCTCGGCCGTGGCCGTGAGCGCGGGCGTGTCCGCGTGGATCATCCTCAAGCTCGCGTACACCCACGGCGGTGTGAACCTCAGCGGGTGGCTCTTCCGCGGCTGCCCCACCGTGCCCTTCTACTACATCACCGCACGCACAGCGAACCCCGACTCCGCGGCCGCGTGGCGGTACGCGTTCCTGGCCGGGGGCGCGGGCATCATGGCGCTGCTCATGTTCTGCCAGTACCGCTTCACGTGGTGGATGCTGCACCCGCTCGGGTTCGCCATTGGCCCCACACAGCCGGTGAAGGACCTCTGGTTTTCGATCTTCCTCGGTTGGTTGCTCAAGGTGCTCCTCTTGCGGCTTGGCGGCCTGTCGCTGATCCGGCGCGCGACGCCGTTCGTGCTCGGCGGGGTGCTGGGGCAATTCGTCGCGTGCGGGGTCTGGGCGACCATCGACGGCTTGCTCGGCCACCAAGGCAACTCGCTCTACGTGTACTGAGACACGGCCTGCCACACCCGCTCGGCCACTGCGTCGATGCTCAGCAACGCGCCGGCGTCATCCACACAACTCACGCGCACCCAATTGGGCCGGGTCTGCGACAGATGCTGATACACGCGCTGTGCGTGGGCCAAGTGGCTCATGTCCGCCTCGTGGCCGTCCTTCTTGCGTTCGCCGAGGTACGATCGCTGCGCCTTGCGCCCCACCAGATCCGAGGCCACCTCGATCGGGAGCCACAGGAACACCACCCGATCGGGCATGGGAATCTGGAACACGCGGTATTCCAGCTCCTCCACCCAGGCAAAGAACGCCTCTCGCTCCTCATCGGACGCAATTTTCCCGCCTTGGTGCGCGAGGTTCGCGGACACGTAACGGTTCGACACGATGACCTCTCCCCGCGCGAGCGCGGCCTCCATGCGCGCCTTGGCCTCCCATCGGTCGCCCGCGTAGAGCACCGACGCGAGGTGGGGGTCGATCTGCGCGGCCGGGCCGAACTCGTTCTTCAGGTAGCGGCCGATGGTCGCGCCGAAGAAGGTCGTCTCGTACTGCGGGAATTCCTCCTCGTGCACCACCCGCCCCGTCGCGCGCAATCGCTCCACCAGCCGGCGCGTCTGTTCGGTCTTGCCGCTGCCGTCAATGCCGGCGAGGACGATGAGTTTGCCAGGGCTGTCGCGCAATGCTGTTCTCCGAGCTGTCTGGGGACACGAAGTCGGACACTTCGTGTCCTTGATTCATGTCCCCCGTGTCTGGGGACACGAAGTCGGACACTTCGTGTCCTTGATTCATGTCCCCCGTGTCTGGGGACACGAAGTCGGACGCTTCGCGTCCTTGGTTCATGTCCCCGGCGCTTCGGGGATTCTACTGGGCGCTGCGGACAAGCGCAAGCCGCGCCTTGCGCTCGATCCACAGGCCGATACAATGAGCGGAAGTGAAACAAGGAGCCGCCACATGAAGCCACTCGCATTCATTCTGCTCGTAAGCTTCGCGGTGGGCCTGGCTGGATGCGGCAGCAAGGTGGATCCGGCCGACCGCGCGGCGATCGACGCGGCGCTCGCTGCGTACTGGCAAGCCCGGGACGCGCAGGCCAAGACACGGGTCAAGACCGTGAAGATCGAGGGCGACAAGGCGTCGATTACGTTCTCCCTCACCTTCCCCGAGTTCCACTCGATCGCCACGACGCGCACGGGAGAGCTGATCAACCGCGGCGGCAAGTGGGAGGTCGTGCAAGTCAGCGAGTAGACTACCGTGGCCCCGCAAGCTTCGCCATGGCGACGAGCACGATCACCGCGAGGGCAATGAGGCTGCACCCCGCGCCCCATTTGATTGAACGGGGCTGATACACGAACCGCACGCGCGCGGCCCCTTCGGCCAACCGCACCGCGCGCATGCAGAAGTTGGCGAGCAGGATCGGCGTGCGCACTCCATCCGTGTACGCGGCCCAACCCGGGCAAGCCGCATCGCTCAGCACCAACCAGCCTTCGCTCCCCGCGGAGAGTTCGATCTCAACGTCGTGCGCGCGCCGGTGGGCAAGCTTGGCCGTTCCACCGCTCGACCGGGCCGATGGCGCGGCCGCGCCAATCGGCAGGATGACCATCCGCGCGGGCTCGAACCCCTTCGCCGCGAGCCAGCCTATCTCCCCGGAAGGTTTGGTGATGGCCTTCGACGCGACCCAGGCCCGGGGCAGCGGCTTGGGCGCGGCCGTGACAGCCATATGCGCCTCAGGGTTTTCGATGGCATCCAGGTCCAACGCGTCCACGTCCTTCGCCGCGCGGATCTCGCCCACGCCCAGCATGCGCAGCAACCGCGTGCGCACGAGCGCCGGGGTCGCGTCGTCCTCCGCCATAGCCAACACGCGGCCAAACTGGCGAAGCACGAGGGGATCGTCCGCGTGCGCGGCATCCACGCCCTCCAACAAGTTTCCGTAACCCAGCAGTAAGCGCCTGGCCCACTCGAAGGCCTGGCGAGATCGGCTGCCGTAGAGATAGTTGTGCAGCGAGCGCGACCGCTTGTCGCAGAGCACGCGCACAGAGCGCGTGTCCGTCGGACACCGCGCCTCTCGAGCGAAAAAGTCCGCGGCAGTCGTCGGGGTGATGCGCACCGCGAACAAACTCAGATCAACCAGCACCCACGCCAAGGCCCCCACCGCGACCGCGTACCCCCATTGGCGCCGCCCGCGAAGGGCCAGCATGATTCGATCCAACGACAGGCCGGCCAGGCCCGCAAGGGCAAACACAACAAGGAACATGAACTTCGACGGCCAACGGAACTTCCCGAACACGGGCAGATACTGGTGGCACCAGCGAAACACCGGCAAGAGCCTTCCCAACGCTAAGGACAGCCCGAGCAGAGCGATGACGACCAGACCCGCGGCAAACACGCGCCTCCCCGGTCTTCGACTGTCCGCGGGGCCCGGCGCCACGGCCGCAACAGTGATGAGCACCAGCGGCAAGATGCCCACATAGTAGCAGCCGTTCCAAAACTCCCGCAGTTCAGAAGAAGAGTAGCCGCCGTGCCCAGGCCCGCCGTACGCGAAGGGAGCGACAAGCGTCTTCAACTGCGCAGGAAAGAGGGCGCGCCTTGAAGCAAACTCGAAGTCCAGACTCCCCGCGCGCAACGACAGCGCGCTAAACTCGAACAGCGGCATGAGCAGCACCGCGCAGAGCGCCACCGCGAGCACTCCCACACCCGCCAGGGCAAGCACCGCCTGCGCCGCCGCCCGCGGGCTCCGGGCCGCGACGCGAACCACCGCAAGGCCAACGACGACCGCGTACGCGAGCCCACAGATGAAGAAATGATTGGGGCTCCCAGCCAGACACTGCAACGCAAGCAGAGCCGATGCGCCCAACGCCCGGCCGCACGACGGCTTCCGCACGCAACCCAGCAACGCGGCCATCACCAACGGCGCCCACGCGGCCGTCGCGAACACCGGCACAAACTCCAGACGCGTCGCGCTCCAGCCGCTCAATGCGTAGACCGCGCCCCCCAGCATCGCAGCCCATGTCACGCACCCGTGCATGCGCAGCAGCACGAACATCCCGACCGCGGCGAGCGCGGCATGGCCTGCCAGGAAACCCATGAGCGCCGGCCCAAAGCTCCCCGTGAGCAACACAGCGGCCGGCGGGTAGAAAAGCTGCGTCTGCGGGTTGGCGGCAAGGGGGTTGCCGCCCTGGTTGTAGGGATTCCAGAGGGGCAGCACGCCCTCCGCCAACTCCGCGCGCGCGTACGCGCGCCAAGGATAGAACTGCCCCGCAAGATCCCGCAGCAAGTATGCGCGGCCCCGGATCGCCGGCCAGCCTATGGCCAGCCCGGCGAGCGCCGCGAGCGCACACGCGCACACAATCGATGCACCGAACTGTCGCCGATGAGCCAAGATCGCGCCTTCCATTGGAGCCACTTGCAAAACCCCACTTGTCATGCATGTGCTGTCGCACCGCTCGCGGCGCAGTCCTCGTCACAGTGTCCGACGCACGGCGGACGAGGCCTGCTCTGGCCTGCGTGGCAGCGGGTGGAGGAGGGACACGACGCGA
>JAJRTI010000966.1 GCA_024278415.1 Planctomycetota bacterium
TCGCCGTGGAACGACAAGCGGTGGATGGCCGTGCTGCATGGCAAAACGTTTCAAACACGTCTCCTGAAAGAAGTGGACATCACCAAGCCGCCGTATACGACGCACTACCCGCAGCTCGTGGGCTACATGGACTACAAGCCCGGCACGCCTCGCATGAACAAGGCCGTGCGCAACGTGGCGGTCATGTGCGGCGACTTCATCTGCGGCAACTACGAGCAAAAGGACAACTTCGTCACCAAGGAAGACCCGGGCTTTGTGGACATCAAGGCCGGCAAGTTCAACCTTCGTCCGGACTCGATCGTGTTCAAGAAGGTCCCCGGCTTCAAGCCGATTCCGCTGGACAAGATGGGCCTCTACGTGGACGCCTATCGCAAGACGGTCGAGCCCGAGCCCTGGCCGTACGACCCGCCCAAACCGCTGCCGCCCCTTCGGCCGAAACGCGCGCGGCGCCGGGCGCCAGCGCCCAAGAAGGGCCCGGCGCCTGTCTTCAAGGTCGGCCACAGCAAAGGTGAGGTGACGATCGATGGCGTGATCAATGCGAAGGAGTGGGGCGGTGCGCACAGGGCGAAGGCGATGGTGCTTCAATACGACTACACCGGCCAGAAGGCCAAACCGCTGAGCCACGCGTGGCTCGCCTACACGGACGACGCGCTGCTCATCGCGGTCGACAGCGATGTCGATCCCAAGACGCGGCTCAAGGGCAGCCAATGGGGCCGGGACGACGCTGTCGAGGTCGCGATACGCAAGCTCCCGGCTGGCAAGGCCAATCCCATCTGGGTGTTGCGCGGATACCCGTCTGGCGCGGTGCAGGCCGGCACGTGCGCGGCCGGCGCGGACATACCCAAGCCGACGACAGTTGCCGGCCTTCAGTTCAAGGCCCGCGTGGTGAAGCCCGGGCGCTGGACCGCGGAGTGGAGCATCCCCCTTGCCGCGCTCGGCATCGATCCGGCCAAGGACACGAAACTCGCGTTTAGCCTGACCGTGCGCAAGGCGCGCAGCGGCCTGTGGCTCATGTGGGAAGCCACGCGCGGGCATTCGTACGACGCGGACAACGCGGGGTTCATCGAGTTCGCACCGTGACGAGTCTCAACGCAAAGGCGCGAGGGCGCAGAGGCGTAAAGGTCGGAATGGTTGAATTGGCATGAGTCAGAGGCCAACATCCAGTATCCAGCGCCTGTCACGCCACGTAAGGAGTCGCCCCATGTCTGCCCATGTTCTCACTTTGACCATCCTCTGCTTCGCGGCCCTACCTGTTGGCACTGGGCGGCGCTGGTGACGCGGCTGTGACGCGTGCGTGCCAACGCCACAAAAGGGGGCGAAGCAGAGCAAGATGGTGGCGTAGGCGGGAGGGCCTCTATGCGGTCTGGACCGGTCCGCTACGGCAGGGGACGATCAGAACTCCCAGTTCTCTCTGCCCATGAAGCCCTCCAAGGATGTGCATCTGATGCCAAAGTGGTCACACACGTTTGGTATCTTGGCCGCGTTGTCCTTCTTGACTTCCTCTGTGACCACGCATCCACCTGCTACAGCCGCTGAAGCGATTACGAAGGGGTCCGCCACAGGCCTCCCTAGCAACCTCTGCTTCTCGCCAACAAGCTGCTGGAAGTGAGGCACAGAGAAGATGTTGGCGACGAAAGCCATCTCCTCTGGACTGGGTGTCAGAAAGATGCGTTTGTTCGTATTGATCCATTCCCGGAGATGTTCGTGAGTTGCCTGCACCTCGAGTTCGCGGCGCACCTCCCGAACAGAACGCACCTGCCCACTTGAGACCGCGGCATCAAGCAAGGCCCAAAACGACGGGAACTGCTTGGGGAAGTAATGGCCCAGTACTCTGAAGCTGCTTGTGTCGAAGACGTACGTCACGACCTGGTGCCCCCACTCACAGCGAAGGGCTCTATGCCGGGCAAGTTTCGCACCTTCACGTTGAGGTAGTCCGCGAGCTGTTCATCTGTGCACGCCCCCTGGTAGTAACGGCTGAACGCGAGCTTTACGAATCCCTCGCCAAGGTAAGACACCATGTTGGCGTAGTAGTCGCCGCCCTTGTGGCTCCCGATGGTCTCTTCTGCCTGAGTTGCCCATTCCTGGGCCTTCGCGCGGTAGTGACGCTGGCTGACGAGTCCCCTATCCAGTGCCCTGCGAAGGATGGCCTCGCGGCTGACTTTGTAACGCCTCGCGACCGAGTCGACGAATGCGTCCTCTCTGAAGTCGCCGTTGCGGAAGGCCTCGAAGTCTTGACTCGGGACTAGCACTTCCGCTGCGAAGGCGTTGCAGAACACCTCGACGCGTCTCTGACTGGCCGGTAGTCGCGTCACAAACGAATCGTCATCTTTGGTTATGCCGCCTGTGTCCAGAAAGAGGTGCCCCAGTTCGTGGAAGAGGGAGAAGACCTGCCTGGTGTGGGCCGCACTGCTGTTGAGGTAGATGACGGGGAACTCCTCGTGCGGAAGGCAGAACCCCCAGACACCAGTCCCCTTCATCGGTTGCCTGAACGTGAAGATGCCGACAAACTGCAGGCTCTCACGCCAGTGGTTCAAAGCATCGCGCGGTCCTCGCCAGCTTGACTGTGACGAGACTTGTACCCCCAGATAATCACGAACCTGCTTCGCTACGACCTCTGCATCGCCCAGCCCTCCGACTGCAAGATCACTGAGTATCCTTTTCGACGCCGGGTTCGTGCCATCCGTCAGTTCTCCGAGGCCAACCTGCATGGCCTGAGCCTGCCTGAGTGCGGAGCGTACTCTTGTCGGCAGAGCCTCGAGTTCGGTCTGAGGAAGCGTCCTGAATGACTTGGCAGGATCGGCCTCTTCTGGCGGCTCAGGGAAGAAGAAGAGTGCCACCGGCCGCTTGTAGAGTTGGTAAGCCAATTTCTCAAGCTGAACGTATGTCGGAGCGGACTCGCCCGACTCCCAGCGGACAACCGTGTCCACATCTTTCTTGATGACGCGAGCCACGTCCTGGGGCGTCAAACCCTGCCTCTCACGAGCCCAGCGTAGTATCTTTGGGTTCAGTCCCTGGGTGCAGCTTGGCATGAGTGTTGAACGTCTATCTGTGCTTCGAGGGCGAGTTGGTGAATCAACATGTTCCCTTGTGTTACCGACGTAACGCGCCACGAATCCTTCGACCATAGCCTGGGCTAACACGCGACGCAGACGCTCGGCAAGCATAGCGAATGTCCGCGTCCCGCCTTGACATATGATGTACCGCTAGTAGCGGGAAGTCAACAGCGCACATCACTTCCCCAGCAGCACGTGACGCAGCACCGCCACCGCTCCATCCCGCCTCACGAACACCACCCTCCGGCCCAGTTTCATGCCGGGGGCGACGGAGTTGTTGAACACGTCGACCACGCCGACGCTACCGCCGGCAGGGACAATGTCGCCTTCGACCTCGCCGTATGTTTGATCTCTGATAGTCTGAGGTTCCCAGATCCCCCCCGGTAGGTCATCACAGAAGCTCGAAGATCGGATCAGCTTTGAGTGCCCTGTCGAACGTCAACGTGGAACGACAGCCCAACTTCTTGCCGGTTCGGCCGATCAGATAGTCGGATAGATCGCCCTTCCCTGATCGGTAGTCCGCCACGGCCTGCCAGAGAATGTCCTTCTCCTCGAAGCAGAACTGCCGCGTTCGCAGAATCTTCTCGAGGACTGGGATGATCTCGTCCCGGCCATAGCCGTAAGATGTCTCCAGTACCCAAACCAACTCACAAACGACGATGTCGGACACGAACAACTCCTCGCCCTTGGATGCCGCATCCTCGATGGCGCGGACGGCCTTCCTCGCCTGGGCGGGATCGTCTTGCGTCAGGTAACGCACAAGCACATTCGTGTCCAGGCCGATCACGACGACCTCCCCGCCCGTTCACGAATCCCTTTGTTCATCTCACGTACGGACACAGGCTTCCTGCCAGCCTTTCGAAGCATGCCCTTCAGTTCGGTCACGTCGGAGACCAGGGGCCGGATCACAACATCCCCGTCGTCGTTGATGACAAAATCGAGCCGATCGCCGGGGTGCAGATGCATGTACTGGCGAATGGGCTGCGGTATCACCAACTGCCCTTTCGTTGTCAGGGTCGCAGCAGGCATGTGAGTGCTCCTTGCTTACGTCTTACAATGGCAGACCAATCTTACTCCA
>JAJRTI010000967.1 GCA_024278415.1 Planctomycetota bacterium
AATCGCGCCGCCGCGTTCGCGGCTGGCTTGCTCGATACCGTTGACGTAGATACGCAGGGTCTGGTTGTCGTATGTCGCGGCCACGTGAGTCCATTGCCCGAGCGGCACAGGCTTGGGCGCCACGACGCTGTGGCTCCACTTCGTCATGGGAATCTGCCACACCACCTTGCCCTGCACAAGCCCGAGGCGGTAGCCGTCGTCTCCGCGGCTGACCGTGTTGAGCATCCAGTGGTCGGTCTGGTCGGGCGCATCGGTCTTCATCCACAATTCGACCGTAACCCCGCGCAAGGGGAAAAACCATTCATGCGCATCCAACGTCACGCAGCCCTTCTGGCACCGCAGGCCGCGGCCCTTCAATCCAGGCGCGTACGTGCAGCCGTAGTTGAACGCGGTGAACTTGCCCGCGGACGAGTCCAACACCAGGGGGGCGGTGTCGTTGTCGAAGCGCCACCACGCGATCAGGTCGTTGACGATGCGGCGCTTCACAGCCGGGCCGTCGCTGAACATGATCTCGCGGTACTTGAGATACACGCGCTCCGGCGGCGCGAGCCCCACGTCTTCCGGCGTGATGTCGGTGTGGGGCCCTGGCTTGCAGAAGACCCGGCGCACCGCGTCCACGAACCCAAAGCCGAAGCCTGAGCATGGCTCCAAGTAGTGGCCCTCGCCGAACTCGTTCCAGTTGTCGAGCACGAGCACGCGGCTGTCGAGCCGGCCCTTGGGGTTGGAGTCGATGATCTGCTTCGCGCTGCGCAGTGCGGCCTCGAAATTGGAGACCTTCACGTCGCGCGTGTAGAACGAGGTGCGCAGGGCATGCCACGGCCGCGGGTCCCAGCCCATCATCACGCTCACGAGGTCGGGCAGCGCGCCGATGTTTCGTTTGCCGAGCCACACGTCCTGTTGCCCGGCCATGAAGTAGTCATGGCTGATCGTGGTCACCCCTTCGGGGTCGGTCTGGATCGTCTTTTGCACGTCGGGCCATGTGGCGTACGCGGACGTGGCGTCCCAACCCTCTTTGGCCATGCGCTCGATCAAGTCGCGCTTCGCGCGCTCGACGCAGCCGATGATCCACAGCCCGTCGAAGCCCTGCTTGCGGCAGGCCGCGCGCATCTCGTCGAACACGCGCCGCGTCTGCTCCGCGCCGCCGAAGTACCCGCTCACCCGCTCCGGCCGCCACACGAACAGCACCGGCTTGTTGTCGACCTTGAGGTACGACGGGCGGGTGAAGAATTGCTTGATCCAATACGGCAGCACGTTGTCCATCATGTCCGCGCGGTCCTTCACGCCCTTCGCGCAGCCGTTCTCCCACATGATGGAGAACTTGAACTGATCGAGGTGTTTGGCGTGGAGCATGCCGTCGTGGACCGCGTGGCCGATGTGCTCCTCGATCTTGGGATTGAAGTTGGCGCGATACCAGCAGTAGATGAACGCCTCGACGCCGTGCTCGCGCGCGAGCTTGATGTGCCAGTCCGCGACCTCGGGCGTGCCCTCGTCGTAAAAGCCGATCGCCGGCCGGCGGCTCGGCCACGGCTCGATCTTGTTCCACCCGTAGTGCGTGCCGAACTTCCAGAGCGGGCAGTAGTGCATCCAGATGCGGTAGTCGGTCTTGGCCGGCTTGGGCCGTGGCACGTACGCGGCTTTGGGCAGGTCCAGCGCGGGAGTGAAGCGCACGTCGATGGATTTGCTCGCCGGGCGAAAGCCGTCGGCTTCGAGCACGACGGTCGCCTGGCCCGCGGCCGCGCGGCCGGCTTTCACGGTCCAGCGCTCTATCGCTGTCGAGTTCGGATCCATGTCGCCGAGCGCGTGTTTGGCTGGATTGCGGAGGACTTGCACGCCTGCCGGCGTGTGGAGTGTCGCGGTCACGTTCTTCGCCGGCCCGCCGATGTTTCGTATGACGACGGCGATCTCCTCGTCGCGGCCCGCGCGCAAGATTGCGCGGCCGGGCGCCATGTCGCGCACGTAAAGGTACGGCTTGCCGGCCGGCTCCGCGGATACCGCGATGCGCTCGATGCGCGCGTGGTGCGGGCCGCCTTCTGGAAAGGACAGGGCGAGCAGCTTCAGCCGGCCGCGCCACTTGGGATGGAACGCGAGCTTGAGCAGGGTCGTGCGGTTGGGGCCCCACAGATGCACAGGCGCCTCCGCGTACCCCTGGTCCGTGATGAACGCGAGGCTCGCAGTCTTCGCGGTGGTCGATGCGACGTCGATGAGCACGTAGGGCGTGTCCTTGGTGTCGATATCCAGCCCGGGATGGAACCAGACCGCGGCGCCATTGGGGAACGCGCCATCAATGTCCTGCCCCACAGCCTTGGCTTCCGCGCCTCGGCCGGCCCTCCAGCCGGCCCATCCGTTGGCGCCACCGAACGCGCGCTGCTTCGTTCTTGCCCCATCCGCCACCGCGGCGGTCTGTTCGTGGAGCCACTTCTGGTCGAGGAACTTGGGATTGAGGATCTTGACCTCGTCGATCTTGCCCGGCACGCCGCCGATGATGACGGGGTTGTTCGTGGGGATCGCCGGGCGCATGCGCCGTATCGCGGCGCGCTTGCCATCGACTTCCAGACTCAGCTCCCAGCCCGTCCACTTGGCCACGAGGTGGTGCCACTTGCCCGGCTCGGGCGCTCCCATGCGTACGCGCGGCTCCCAGCCGCCGAGGTAGACGAAGAACGCAAAGTCGCCGCCTTCCTTCTCAGCATTGACCCGCAGCAAGTACTCCTTGTCCTTGCTGACCAGGTTCACGTAGCCCGTAGGCTTGCGGCCGAAGTAGACCCAGCAGTCGATGGTCAGGCCGGGGAAGAGTTGAAGCTGCGGCCTGCTCGGGACGGACACGACGTAGTCGGGGCACGCTAACGCCTGGCCCTGCCGGCCGTTGACGAAGCGTGGCTTCGCGGCTTTGCCATGGTTGCCGAGTTGAGACGCGTCCTTGAGGTCGCCGTCGAAGCGCCAATGCGCGACGAGGCCGCGATCTTGGGAGGCGCAGACTGCGCCAGACAGAGCTACAAGAAGAGCGAGTGCCGTCGTGGGGCGGATCATGGCCTTGGGCTCCGAATGGTGGCGGCAGAGAAAGCAGTATAGCGCTTGGCTCGACCGGCGACAATCGACGCTAACTGCGTCCACGCTCATTTGCCGTGTGGTATAATGGTGGCGCTCGTGGGAGGCCTCATGGCATCTCATAGCGCCAAGCATCTGCCCCAAGCGTTCCTGCCTCATCGGAAGGCCACACCAATGTCCGAACAACAGATTGCCACCGTCGAAGCGCGATTGCCATCGCAGTTGCTCACCGAGGCCAACGTGCTGGTCCAGAAGGGCTGGTTCGGCAGTGTCGATGAAGTAATTGCCGACGCACTGCGCCGGTTCCTTGAATCTCATCGGGATGAGGTAATGGCGCAGTTTGTGAAGGAGGACGTGGAGTGGGGGCTCCGGGGTGAGACCTGAATCCGTGCAAGTGGTCGTGTGCGATGCTGGGCCTATCATCCATCTTGACGAGATGGGCTGTCTGGATCTGTTGGCGGATTTCGAACGGGTTCTCGTCCCCGGACAAGTATGGGACGAAGTGGCTCGCCATCGTCCTCAAGCCTTGGATGTTGCAGGAGCGGTTCTCGACCGTGTGGAGGTCGTTCCAATGACCACGCCGCCATTTCTCGCGTTGGTGCGCTCGCTTGCTTTGGATCTGGGCGAACAGGCAGCGCTGTCGCTGATGGCCCGAGAGCAGGATGCCATCCTGCTGACAGATGATGCCGCGGCGCGCCTGGCCGATCAAGCCCAAGGCTACCGCGTCCACGGCACCATTGGTGTTCTGCTCCGCGCAATTCGACGTGACCAACGCGCGGTCGACGAGGTCATACAGATTCTCGAGCAGATGCCGCATCGATCGAGCCTGCACATTCGGGCTTCACTGCTTGAACGGATCATCGACCAAATCCGGGACTGACAACAGCACCTCGCCGCCACTTCCGGCATATCGAGAGGAAC
>JAJRTI010000968.1 GCA_024278415.1 Planctomycetota bacterium
CGCACGGTTTCATGGACGACGCCGCTCTATCGTATCTCGCGCCGAGTCACACTGGACGCGGACCACGTGCACGTCGCGGATACGATCACCAACGCCACTGAGAAACTCATCGGCGTGATCGTCGACCATCATGTGGTGCGTCCTAAAGGCGGGGCGAAGGTTGTGCGCGTCTCAGGCCGGCCTGCGTTCGGCGAGCGGACGCAGGCGTACAACCCCGCGCACCCGTCCGTGTTCGCCGAGTGGCCGCGCGTGGGGCTTGGCCTCGTCGCGGAGGACGACGTGTTTCGCGTGCACTGCCTCAGCTACCGGTACCCCGAAGGCATCGGGCTCACGGACGACCGCCTCGGCCTGGCGCCGGGCCGCGCGATCACGCTGGAGTGGAGCATCTACCCCGTGCCCCGCGGCGACTACTGGGACTTCGTGAACGCGGTCCGGCGCAACTGGGACACGAACTTCGAGATCCCCGGGCCGTTCCACTTCGTCATCGCCTGGCGCAACAAGAACTGGGACGCGGCCACGTGGGGCAAATGGATGCGCGGCCGCGGGATCAGATTCGCCTGCGGCGGGATCGCGAAGTATCCGAACGGCAAATACGCGCACGGCACGGGCATCCTGCACGCGCGCCAGTGGGTCGCGGCGGAGCGGGCATGGGTCGACAAGATCAAGGCCGGCGCGCCTCAGGTCGTGCCGACTGCGTACTTCCACGCGCAATGTTGCACCGAGCGCAACAGCGAGACGAAGTTCGCGGACAGCCGGCTCATCGACGCCAAGGGCGAACACGTGATGTACCCGGGGCGCTATCCCCTGCCGCTCTATCTGCCCACGCGGGAGAACGCGTACGGCGAGGCGCTCTTCAGGTTCCTCGACACGCTCATCGACGACGTGGGCGTGCAGGCGATCTACTGGGACGAGATGTCGCACAGCGTGTTGTGGTTCGCGGAGCAAGCGCGGTGGGACGGCTGCTCTGTGCGCATCAGCAAGACGACCCACAAGATCATCGGCAAGTGCTCGAGCGTGCCGTTGCTCATGCAGCCGCTCAAGCTCGACATCATCCGCTACGTGCGCGGCCGCGTGGGCCATCTCTTCGCCAACACGCAGCCCGCGACGCGCACCATGACGCAGCAGAAGATTGTGCGCTTCGTGGAGACGGGCAGCTACAGCGCAGTCAACAACACGCACTTGGGCTGCCCCTGGGCGCTCGGCAATCACCACATGGAGAAGACGCACGAGGACGCGACGCGCAACGTGCGGCGCATCCTCGACTACGGCGCGGTCTACTGCGGCTACATCTACTACCGCGACGCGGCGCGCTGGAACTTCACGGACGTCATGTACCCCATCACCCCGGTCGAGCTGCGCGCAGGCATGGTCTTAGGCAAGGAGCGCATCCACACCGCGCGCTCCGGCCGCTTCGGCTTCCCCGATGGTGCGCCTGCGGACGTGTACGTCGTCGCCGCCGACGGCTCCCGCGCTCCCGCGTCGATGGTCAAGGAGGTCGTGCAGCAAGGCAAGCGGCTCTACGAGATTCGGATGCCCGGGGATTGCTTCGCGGTGTTGGTGAGGCGGGATTGAGGCCGGATCATCGGCGCTTGCTGCGCGCCTCGGCGGCGGCGATGTGCCCCAACATGGAAGTGATGGCACGCCACCTCTCGGCCTTCACAGGTGGGACGAGGTCACATGGCCGCCCGCCACAGCACGCCAGTAAGCTGATGCCCTAAGGCGTCGGACTTGAGGGCCTTCAATCGACATCGAAAAGTAGGTCCTCAGTTTTGGACTTACGCCTTGCCACGGCCCCGGGGCCTCTTCCCGTACCAGGATGCGGCTTGTAATCGCCAACCAGGCCAAGGTAGCACTTGGGAACTGGCGCTACCGGGTTGGGTTCAGGGATGACTTTGCGTCTCCTCACTGCTAGGCGACGAGGCCCTTGGCAACTGTGGCCAAAGAGCTGCCTTGCTATCTCTCGTGCCAACGTCTCTGCCAGAAGTGATGGCACAGCATTGCCGAGTTGTCGTTGAACCGAAGCTCGGTCGCCAAATGGCCTGAAGTCACGCGGGAAGGTTTGCAGCCTCGCCAATTCTTCAGCGCTTAGCATTCTGTTGTCCCAGTGGAACGGCCCGATGGCTGGCCCCGGCTGTGCGGGGATTGTCCAAGATGGCCTATCCTTGGCCAGTTTGAGGAGGAAGTTCCAGAAGCGTGTGCGCCAACCAAAAAGCGGCAGCCCGCCCCCTCTGTCTGTGTGCCAAAGGTAGTTGTTGCCTTCGGGGATGGAAGGCAGTAGCGCTGCCCATCGCCCTCTGATCTCCAAGCCATTCTCTTCTGTCTTGAGTCCACCTATGGCGTCCCATGCGCGAGTGTAAGGGCGCAGGGCATGCATGGAGTCCAGCAGCGAACGGTCGCGCCCATTTGCTTCAATGTCGCCATGCGTCGGGCTGGGGAACTGGAAGCGTTTGCCATCACGGTGGGCGATGAGGAAGAAACGCCTGCGATGCTGTGGCACGCCATAGTCAGCCGCATCAAGGACGGCCCATGAGGGGTGATACTGGCTCCCACTACTTCGGTTGATCGCTTCCGTCAGCTCGTGCAGCAGGCGGAAGCCCTCTTCTTTGCCCGAGTAGGCTATGCCATGCACGTTTTCAAGTAGGAACACGCGAGGCAGCATTTCTCGGACGCATGTCATATACGCGTGCAACGTGCCTGCTCTTGGGTCCTTCATGCGTAGAGAGTCGCCACTGGCCCAGTAGCCCATTTTGGAGAAGGGCTGACAGGGGGGCCCGCCGATGAGCACGTCGACCTCCCCAGGCCTCAAGCCGCTGGCACACAGTATCTCCTCGGGGGTGCATTCGTGGATGTCCTTCTGGACGATTGGCCAGTCTCGGTTCAGCCTGATTGTCTCACAGCAGGCTGAATCCATCTCGACAGCCACACGGGTGGCAAAACCCGCGGCCTCGAAGCCATAGTCGAGCCCACCAGCGCCCGTGTATAGGCTAATAACGCTAAATCTCAGGGTCGTAGACGTACTCATGGCGCTTTCTGTTCACGGCCAGCACGATGTCTTCGAGGCCCTTGCTCACAATTCGATCAACGACCACTTGCCAAGGTGTCGTCTCGTCTTTGATCGATACATGCACGTTGACTTCGGCACTCGCGCCAGTCCCCCATGCCCTCAGGCCGACACCTGGCGTCCGCTTGGGTTTGGTGTGCAGAATTCGGATGGCGCGGCGGGCAGAAATCACGTGGAAGTCCGTAGCGGCCGTGGCGGCCTTGATCTTGTCCCAGTGTTTGCGAACAGTTGAGAAGATGAATTGGTCCTCCGCCTTCCTGACGAGGCTACCCTTGTAACTGTTCAGCAACTGCCATACGGTAGCTTCCTCGTCAGTGAAGAGCGCAGGCAGCAACTCATTCAGTTGCTGCACGAGGTCGAAATCGACAGCGATCACGTATAGAAGGTTTGGGTTGCCCTCAATTGCACCATACGCCTTGTAGGTGGGGATAGGTAGACAGTCATCTGGGTCCAACCCAACGAGGTTTTCTGCCCTCTCAAAACGTGTCCCGGCATTCTTGACGTTCACAGGGACTTCGTGTGCACCTTGACAAATACCGAAGTCGACGTGCGAGTGCTGACCTTCACGCTCATCGCTGTAAGTCAATCCTGTACACATGTCACAGAGGTCATCGACCGCCTCGACGAAGCGCTGCTCTGTCACGGTTGCAGGGAACAGCTTGGTGACGGGGTTCTCGGCGGACCCTGTTCTGTCTCTCCGCGTCAGAACCGCGAGGAACCCCTCTTTCTGCATCTGCTTGACCAGCTCCAAGCTCTTCTTCAGAGTGTGACGGCTGGTGTCGTAGACCGTTCTTGCAGCCTCTTCGGCTGTGCAACCAGACTGGAGCGCAAGTCTACCCCGCGCAAGGGCACACACTTCCCATTCACAGCCTGGTAGCACCTGAGTGAGTGCAGTTGCAGGGTCCGCTGGGGTCTGGGTGTCGTCGGGAAATCGATTTGCTGGTGGCATGCGGAAGGCTGAGGGTGGCTCAGGGGCACATGTATTCTGTGTCGGCGACCAACCAGCCTGTTGGTTGATGACCCTACTTCGCCCAGCATAATCGTGCACAGCGTGAGTGTCAAGAAGCGGCAAGCTTCGGCGCCTACTCCACCTTCGTCTTGTCCCAGCTCGGCCGACGCTTGGCTTGGATGGTTTTGCGGAGGTTGGCCGGGCGGTGGTCGTCGGGGAAGTATTTCTCTTGCTCGGCCAACTGCTCCAGAGCCGGCTGGCTCTTGCCCAAGCGCCAGTAGGCCCACGCGAGTTGGAAGTGCACGTTGCTCTTGTGGTAGCCCAACTTGATCGCTCGCGTGCAAAGGCGCACGACCTCGTCGAAGTTCAGCGCCTGCGACTCGGGCTCCGCCTGCTCCACCAAGACGCGGGCCAACTCCGTCTTCGCGCGCTCGTACTTGGGATTGATCGCGAGCGCCTTCTCGAACTGGGCCACCGCCTCCTTATACTTCTCATCGTCCGCGAGCTTCACGCCCCTGTTCGTGTACAGGGCCGGCACGTGCCGCAAGTACACGTACCGGCCGATCACGCCGGCAATGGTCAAAAGCACCGCAACACGGATCATGAGGCCCAAGGGTCCTGTTTTCTTGCCTTCGCTCACGAAAGTTCTCCTATGGCGGTCATTCAGAATGCAGACGCGTCACTCCTGCGGCGCGTCACGAAGTCCTGCCGTGGCTGGCACGGCGGCGTCAGGGGGTGTAGCCGATCCGTTCGAGTTGGTCGATCAGCATGCGACGCATGGCCACGACGCTCGCGCCGGCGCGCATGAACGCGACGCCGTCCTCGATGGACGACACGCCGCCGGAGGCCTTGATCTTGATGCGGTCGCCGATGGCTTCCTTGATTAGCAGGATGTCGTGGATGGTCGCGCGGTTGCCGTCCCAGCCGGTGCAGGTCTTCACGAAGTCCGCGCCGGCGTCGGCCACGAGCCTCGCGGCGGTCACCTTTTCGTCGTCGTCGAGCGCGCCGATTTCGATGATGACCTTGAAGGGCACTCCGTACGGCTTGGCGACCTTGAGCACTTCACCAATGTCGCTCGCGACCATGTCGTAGTCCTTTGCCTTGAGCGCGGCGATGTTCATGACCATGTCCAGGTCGGTCGCGCCGCGTTCGAGCCCTTGCTCGGCCTCGACGCATTTCGTCTTCGTCGTATGGCCGCCGCAGGGGAAGCCGACTGGGAGTTGCGCGAGCACGCCGGAGCCCTTCAGTTCGTCGACGATCACGCCGATGTGCTGCGGAAACGCCACGACCGCGCGGAAGCCGTACTTCTTGGCCTCCGCGCAAGCCTCACGCACGTCGTCTTCAGTAGCGACGATGGTGAGCGCGTTGGAGTAGTCGATCGCGGCAACGAGTTCGCGGATTTCTTGGTCGGTGACGCCGTACATGAGGCGAGTCCCTTGTTCGAGGTTGAGCTGGCATCCCAATTCGGAAGCCAACCAGCCTCGCGCTTGGAGCCGGTAGCCGCATGCGCCAGCATGCGGGATCCGTCGAAGTGAAAGTCTTCTTGCGTTCGTCCCAATCTGTGAAGCAAACAGCCTAGCGCTTGGGACGGGGGGAGTCAATGCACGCCCTCCCTTCTCGCGACACGGAGGCCGAGGCGATTCTCTCGGAGGCCATCCGCCCTACGGCTCAATGGCGCTGACTTAAGCGATCTGATGCCCCTTAGGGGCATTTGAGAATAGCCCAGCACTTCAGTGCTGGGAACGCGGGTCGCCAACCGGTCTGTAGTCCCGCAGGGACGACTGAATGCTGAGAACGGCCACAGATGAGCGATTTGCCGATGTTCAGCCGTCCCTACGGGACTGACTCCCTGCCGCGGGTGGCGCCATTCCCAGCGCTGAAGCGCTGGGCTATTTTCGGTCGTCCCTACGGGACGCCGGGCTTAAGTTCGCACCATTGCGCCGTACGGCGGACACCAAGGCACAAAGGACCACAAAGAGTTCGGAGCGGAACGCCTTCGCGTTCCGACGGCATATCTCCTTGGTGCGGCTTGGTGTCTTCGTGTCTTAGTGGCCTCCGTCTACATCTCCACCTCCCGCCCCTCTGCGGATGACTGGTAGATCGCATCGAGCAGGCGGTGGATCTTCATGGCGGTGTGCACGTTGCTGCGCGGCGCGTCGCCGTTGCGGATGCAGGCCAGCCAGTCATTGAGCAGGTCCTGCCCCTTCTGGCCACCGTAGCCGGCCATTGCCGGTTCCTCGTATGTGATCGCGCGCTCCTTCGTGTCGTCGCCGGCGATTCCCACGTGTAGCACCGGCTCCTGCGGATCCCACTGGGCGGAGCCCTTGCTCCCGAACAGGCCGTAGTGGAGTTGGTTGCCGCCGGTGGCGAGATAGTAGCCGCAGCGCAAGCTGGCCATCGCGCCGCCGGCGAATTGGAAGATCGCGACGCCGCCGTCCTCGACCGTGATGTCCTCGCCGCTTACGTTGCCCACCTTCGCAGTCACGCTCACCACGTCGTCGTCGAGCATGTAGAGCATGAGGTCCATGGAGTGGCAGCCCAGCCAGCCGAACATCCCGCTGCCGCTCTCCTCCTTGCTGAACAAGTAGTGCCCGGGGTCCCGCGACTTGACCGTGCTCGTCCAGTAGCGGCCCTCCCAGGCCCACACGTCGCCGAACGCGCCGTCTTTCACCATGCGCCGAATGTCGCCAGCGACGGGGCTGAAGCGCCAGAGGTAGCCAGTGGTCCATTGCACGCCGTTCGCCTCGACCGCGTCGGCCACGGTCTGGAACTCAACCGCGTTGCGTGCGGTCGTCTTTTCGGCGATGAGGTGCTTGCCCGCGTTCGCGAGCGTGATGCAGGCCTGCGCGGCTTCCTTGTTCGAGAGCGTGATGACCGCCGCATCGAACTCGGTCTTGTCGAGCAGCTCGTCGATGGCATAGTAGAGCGGCAGGCCCTTGAACTCCGGCTGGAGCGTCTGGGTCTCCTCCGGCGAGCGTGCGACGAGGGCCACGGGCGCCAGTTCGGGATGCATGTTGACCGTCGTGCGCCACATGCTGCCGTGAGGATTGTCGATGCCGACGAATGCGACGCGAAGGGGAGGCATGATGGAGTCCCTGATCTGTTTGGAGTCCCGCCTGTGGGGCTGTCGCAGCGAAGCGAGACAGCCGGACCAGGCGGTCCGGGCGGAGATGGGTGACGCTCGTCATTGGTCAGTGGTCATTCCGCTCACCAATCGATGACCAATGACCAGTGACCAATGCCCGCGGAAAGCCTATCGCGCGCCGGATGGCAATGCAAGCATGGCTGGGGGGTGGCTGCGAGACTGTGTTACAATGCCTGCAACGCTGAAGCCTGATGCCCGAAGAATTCCTGCTTAGGAAGGCCCAAGAGGATGCCTACTCACATAGCTCTGCTGATGGCGGCCTGCGTCACCGTTGGTCTATCCGCTGCGCCGCCCGAGGTGTTCGTCTCGCCCAAGGGCAAGGACACGAACCCCGGCACGTACGCCAAGCCCTTCGCTACGCTCGAACGCGCGAGGGCCGCGGCGCGGGCGCTGAAGCCGCGCGGGCGGCCAAGCTCCCGAGTGGTCGTGGTTCTGCGCGGGGGAGTGTACGAGCGCAGCGCTACCTTCGAGCTTGGCGCGGAGGACGCAGGCGTCATCTACATGGCGCGGGAGGGCGAGGAGGTGCGCCTCGTGGGCGGCAAGGCGATTCCTGCCGACGCGTTTAAGCCTGTCACCGATGCCGCGACGATCGAACGGCTCGACGCGGCCGCGCGCGGCAAGGTGCTCGTGGCGGACCTGGCCGCGCTCGGCATCACCGATTGCGGCCGCGTGCCCACGAGATACCGCGGCGGAGTAAAGCTCGCGGAGCTGTTTTTCAACGACCAACGGATGACGCTTGCGCGGTGGCCGGACAAGGGGTGGGCGACCATCAGCAAGATCATCGAGAAGGGCGCGGTGCCTCGGAGGGGGGACAAGTCGAACAAGCCCGGGGTGTTCGAATACACCGGCGACCGGCCGTTGCGCTGGACTCGGGCCGGCGACGTCTGGCTGCATGGATACTGGTGTTTCGACTGGTTCGACCAGGTGATCAAGGTGGGGGCCATCGACACGGAGAAGCGGCAGATCACGCTCGCTGCGGCGAGCGTCTACGGCCTTCGGCAGGGCAACCCGTCGCCGCGGCGCTACCGCGCGATCAACCTGCTGGAAGAGCTGACCACGCCCGGCGAGTACTACATCGACCGCAAGACAGGCGTGCTCTACTTCTGGCCGCCGGCGAAACTCGAAGGCAGCCGCATTGTGCTCTCCACGCTGGCCGAACCGGTGGTGCGCATCACAGACGCGACGGGCGTCGCGTTGTGCGGGCTCACGGTCGAAGCCTGCCGCGGCACGGGCATCGAGGTGCGCGGAGGCGAGGCCTGCGAGATCGCCGGCTGCACCGTGCGCAACACCGGCGCAACGGGCATCGACGTGAGCGGCGGCGCCAAGCACAAGGTCGTGTCGTGCGACATCCACGACACGGGCACGCTGGGCCTCGTGCTCAAGGGCGGCGACCGGCGCAAGCTTGTACCCGCCGGGCACCAAGCGCTGAACAACCACATCTGGCGGTTCTCGCGCCTCCAGCGCACGTATGCGTCCGGCATCCAGGTCGGCGGCGTTGGCATTCGGGTGGCGCACAACCTGCTTCACGACGCGCCACACCAGGCCATCGGCCTCAGCGGCAACGACCACGTGATCGAGTACAACATCATCCACCACGTGTGCATGGAGACCGACGA
>JAJRTI010000969.1 GCA_024278415.1 Planctomycetota bacterium
AATGGACAGCGTTTCCGCTTGACGCAACGCTGTTGGGAAGCCCAACGGGCTTCCGGCTTCTAGCCCAGGGTTGCGGCCGCAGGCCGCTACCCTGGGGTCAGGGCAGTCCTATTGAACTTCCCCCCCCCATCCGCCCGCCCTACAGGGCGGATGGGGGGGGAGCGAAGCTGTGCGCCTCAAAACCCAGGGTTGCGAGCTTCGCTCGCGAACCCTGGGCTGATATCCGGAATCCCGTTGGGATTCGGATACCCCAACACGCGGCATTGCACGGAAGCTTTAACAGTATCCCGGGTACTCGACTGTGTACTTGGCTGAAGTGTTACCATCCTCATTGATGCCAGCCGTTGAACGATGACTCGAGAACGATTACGATTACCAGCACAATGGCACATCGACACCCTGTTGTCGTTCCAGCCCTGATACGCGACTAATGAAAACGCCCTTTCCCGCATTCGATGGATTCAAGTACTCACCCGCCCTTCCGTTTGAGGATGGGGTCACTCGCAGAGACCCGAGCCCGGTGATCCGGGTGGATGGCGAGTACTACGTCTGGTACTCTCGCACCCGCGAGTCGGCGGCCGGCTACTCGGCCTCGGTTTGGTATGCCACAAGCACCGACGGTTTGACATGGCAAGAACAGGGCGAGGCGCTCCCCAGAGGCTCTGAGGGGGCGTTTGACGAACACGCTGTTTTCACCCCCACCATTCTTGTGGCACAGCACAGATACTTTCTGTTCTACACGGCCGTACCTGAGCCATTCACGAATGACAACGGCGGGCCCCGCGGCACGAAGACTGCCATTGGAGTCGCGGCGGCCGATTCTCCTTCAGGGCCATGGGCCCGGCTCGGCGAACATCCCGTGCTTTGCCCTAGCGACGACCCGGACGAGTTCGACAGTATGCGCGTCGACGATGCGTGCTTTGTGGTCCGGGACGACAGGTATTGGATGTACTACAAGGGGCGCCAGACGAATCACTCTCCGGGCGAGACGAAAATGGGACTGGCGACCAGCAGCCGCCCCGAGGGGCCGTACCACAAACACCCAGGGAATCCGGTGCTGGACAGTGGGCATGAAGTGTGTGTCTGGCCACACGGCGAGGGCGTCGCTTGCCTTGTCTGCAACGTCGGCCCCCAGGGCAATACTCTCCAGTACAGCGATGACGGCATCCGTTTTCGAAAGATCGTGGATACCGTGCCACCGCATGCGCCGGGGCCGTACCGTGAGGATGGTTTCACTAGTGGGCCGGGCCCAGGTGTGTCTTGGGGGCTGTCGATGGAGCATCATCCCCAGTGGCCGTATCTTGTACGATTCGAATGCAATCTGAGGCCGCCGCGCATTGCCCAACCAGAGCATTCTGGCGGACCCTGACGCTGCGCCTGATCCTCGTCGTTAGCCCGCCCATCTCGCAGATTGCCCGAACCTTGCCAATTCAGCCGCAGTGGAAGCGACATACGTACTCAGGCAGGGGCCCCTTCCACTCCTGGCTTGCCGGCGAAGCTCGCCCTGTCGGGCAGAGTCAATCCTCCCGGCGCGCAGCGGTCGTTTGCGGCATAGGGCCATGCCCGGCCACCTTGAACACCAACACAGGCTGGGGCGCCCGGCCCACGAACACGAGCTTCAGATTGGGGTAGCGCTCGTAGAACGCCGCGTCGGGCCGAGAGAAGCCCTGGCCTGTGTGGAAGAAGTGCGGCCAGAGGTAAGGGCGCCGCGCCATCGATGCCTCGTCCAGAATCAAGTAGGCCACTTTGAACCGGTCGAGGAATTCCGAGAGCGTCATCTTGGTCTCGTCCACCGGCACGAACGTGTGCGGCCTGCCTGTGGCCCACAGATACAACGGCCGCTCCGGGCCGTACGCGAGGGGTTGGTTCGGCCCGACATTCCCGTCGATCCATGCGCGTAACTCGAGCGCGGCGGGGCTCACGACAGACGCGTTGCGAGAGCGCCGGCCCCATGCCACTCCGAAGTCGCTTGCCGATGCCGCGGACACCCACATCAACGCCGCCACCGCGAGCCCGCACACGCCCCATTCGGCCCCATGCCGCCCAAGCGTGCGCCGCCAGGCGGCCACAAGCAGATCGGCGCACAGCACGTAAATGACCGGCACAATGGGGAAGTAGAACCGCTGCGTCGTTCCCACGATAGGATCGTACCAAGCAAACGCGAACACGAAAGCCGCTACAAGCGCGGCCAAGAACACGCGCGCCCCGCGCCGCCTGCGCCAGGCGGCTAGCCGCAAGAGCGCAAGCATGACGGCGCACATGGCCACGACCTGCCGACGTGCGAATCCCTGCATGAACGGCAGCGCCACCGTCGGGCTCGCGGCCACGCCGAAGTGCGTGGCCTGCCAGGCGATCCCCTTGCCGAGTCGCTGCAATGCGTCGCGAATCGAGTGCGTGGCGAAGTACGCTTGCATGGACGGCAAGTGCGCGGGATCGTAGGGCCGATAGATGTGGCTCCACTGGTCAAGCCAGAAGACGTTGTCGTTGAATGAAGCCAAGGGAGTCCCGAACTCACGCATGTTGCGCACGAGCCACGGCGCGCAGACAGCAAGCGCGGCAGCCGCGGCCATCCACAACCACTTGCTGCGAAGGCCCCGGCGTTGCACCAGCAGCCCCAACACGAATGCTGGCGCGACGAGCATGGCGGTGCCTTTCGTGAGATACGCCACACCCCAGAGCACGCCGGCAACGGGCCACAGCCGCGGCCGTCGGAACCCCGCGGCCAAGAGCAACACGGCCGGCGCGAGCAACACGAGCAACAGGCCTTCACAGAACACCGCGGTCGAGTAGTAATGGAGCGGCAGGTTCAGCGTGACCATCAGCGCCGCGAGCAGCGCGGGCGCAGCCCCCACGAACGCCAAGGCGCCCAAGTATGTGGCCAAGGGCGCGAAGCTGACGATGGCCAGTGTCACGGCCTTAGCCGTGGGGAAGAAGGTGAGCCAGCCGGCTTTCGTCGCCGGTGCGAAGCACGCCAACAAGTAGGGATAGAGGGGATGCCGCACCGCCTCGGGGCAGTCGAACCCCCTATCAACGGCGAAAGGGTGAAGGAACCGCGTGCGGAAGCCCCGGCCCTCGGCCACGTTCATGGCCAGTTCGAGGTAACTGTTCTGGTCGCCCTCTGGCTCCAGGTTCGCCCAGGTCTGCACGAGTCCCATGGCCGCGATGTACCCGCACATGCCAGCCAGAAGAACCGCATGGGCAAGCCGGGTGCGAGTCGTCGTTTTGTGTGTGCCCATATCGTTGACCGCTCTGGATGCTGACAAGCGTGGCGTGACATGCTAACATGGCCGCTGGCGAGGCGGAAGTGTCTCACCTGAAGCGGAGGCCGACCATGGACCTCGACACAGAGCAGTTGCAAGCGCTCATTCGCGTGAGCCAAGCGTTCAACGCGAGCCTCCTGTTGTCCCGCGTGTTGGATGCGGTCATGTCCGAAACGGCCCACGTCATGCACGTGGAGGCATGCTCCCTGGGGCTTCTGACTCCGGACCGGCAGCACATCGCGTTCGAGGCCGCGGTGGGGGGCAGGCCCGATGAGGTCAAGAAGACCCGCGTAGCCGTCGGCGAGGGCATCATGGGATGGGTCGCCCAACACCGCCAGCCTGCGCTCGTGAACGATGTCGGCCAGGATCCCCGCTTCACCAGGCGCGTGGACGACCTCACGGGTTTCCACACGCGATCGGTGCTCTGTGTGCCGGTGGCGACGCCGGCCGAGATGCTCGGAGTGATGGAAGTGCTCAACCGCCGGGGCGATGGGCTGTTCACCGAGCGCGACGAGCGCCTGCTCTCCGCCATTGCGAGCCAAGCCGCGATCGCGATCGACAATGCCCACCTGCACAAGCGCCAAGTCGAGATGGCCCGGCTCGCCGCGCTCGGCGAGGCCATGGCCGGCGCCGCGCACGGCGTGCGCAACGTGCTCACGTCCATGAGCTACGCGGCCGAAGTGCTCGAGACCGGCATTGACGCGGGCGACATGGACCGCCTACGCCGCGCCTGGCCCACCATGGCCCTGTCACTCAAGCGCCTCCAGTCCATGGTCTTGAACATGCTCGCCTATTGCAAGGGCCGCCAGCCTCGCCTGGCCACAGAGGATTTGGCCGCGCTCTGCCAAGAAGTCTGCGACATGGAGCGCGATCGCGCCCAGGCTGCCGGCGTTCGCGTTCGCGCCGCGTGCGACACCAACGACCCACACGCCGACATAGACGCGGAGTCCCTACGCCACGTGCTGCTCAATCTCATTGGCAACGCCATTGATGCCTGTGAGGACTGCGGCGGCGAGGTCTCCGTGGCCGTGCATCCCGGCCTTGGAGCCGACCTCATCTGCATCTCGGTCGTGGACACCGGCTGTGGCATGAGCAACGAAGTCCAGCAGCAAGCCCTCAGGACCTTCTTCAGCACCCAGGGCTCCACAGGCACCGGCTTGGGGCTCTCTGTGGCCAAGAAGGTCGTGGAGGAGCACGGCGGCGCTATCGCCATTAGCAGCGTCGAGGGCGAGGGCACAACGGTCCGGGTCGACCTGCCGCGGCACGCGGCCAACGGTTGACATCCCTGGCGCTGTCTGTACCATACCAACGGTTCGCCGCCGCCCTTACACCTCCGCAAAGGATCCCCCCCCACCATGAACGCGCAACGACTTATCCTGCTGGCGTCATTCGCCGCGGCCACGCTCGGCTACGCGCAAGGCAAGAACCTCGTGCCCAACCCCGGCTTCGAAGAGATCCAGATTGTGGATCACGTGAAGCAGAAAGACGGCCTCGAGTTCGACTGCCAGGTCGTCCAGCGCGAAGGGGATACGATCTACGTGAAGACGCGCGCGGCCACCGTGCCCAAGAAGACCGCGGACATCGAAAAGATCACCAAACGCAACACCGCGGCCCAATGGACGTTCTACGAGATCAAGCTCCCCGTCGCCGACGTGCTCGACACGTCGCAAGGCCACCGCAGCGCCAAAAGCCTCAAGCTTGCGACCACCAGGGGCAAGGGGTTCATGCACTCTGCGGTGTTCGACGTGGCCGCGGGCAAGCGCTACGAGGTGAGCGCGTGGATCAAGGGCAAGGGCAAGGCGACGCTGCACATGCTCTGGTGGACGAAGTACACCGCCGAGGAGATCGGCATGTGCAAGCACCACCTCGACGCGACCGACACGGTGCAGGCCACGTCAGAATGGCAGCCGGTGCGCAAAACGTTCCAGGCCCCGGAGGGCGCAACGAAGGCCTACGTACGGCTCATCGCGGAGGACGGGGACGTGTGGTTCGACGACGTGAGCGTTATGGAACAGTGAACCGCAAGCGCTCCTGTACGAGCCAGGCGCACTGATCGCAAGTGGGGCTCTGGTGGGCGATCGGGGTGCAGCGAAACGGATATCGCGGCCGCGACCGCGTGCCTCCCAAAACGCCTCACCGCTCCCGCCTGCCGCTCTCAATCACCATTTCCCCCCGCGAGCCCAAGATGCGACAAATCCCTTGTTCGCGAGAGCTGCGCCGGGTAAGAAGGGCAAATGGCTTGACAGGGGGTTTGGCGACCTCCTGTGCCGCGAACCCCGTGGCGATTCTCATTGCGCTCGGGAGACTGCGTTGGTAGCATGCCCACGTTCCTGAAACTCGGCAGGAGAATCCCATGATGCAGTGCCTGACCACCAAACGTCTGGCCATTGCCCTATCGGCCCTTGTCTCCCTCGCGGCGCAAGTTGGCTTGTCGGCAGCGGCTTCAGCCAAGTCGCCCGCGTACCTCGTGCTCATGCACAAGGCGGTCAATGGCCCGCCCAAGGACGACGCGCGCATGCGGCATTTCTGCCTGCCGGATCACAAGCTGCTTGCGCGGCTCAAGAAGCTTGGCTTCGAGGTGGGAGTCGCTCCATATGCGTCAGGCCTCACGATGGACTACCTCCAGCAGTTCAACGTGATCGTCATGCTCCATCCGTTGCTGGTCGACCAGTTCCCCGGCTTGGAGGCCATGGGGCGAGCGAAGCAGAAGCTCGTGCTCGACTACGTGAAGGCCGGAGGCGGCCTCCTCGTGATGCGCGCGACGGGATGGCAGTTCGGCAAGGACATCGACGAACTCAATCGGTGGCTCGGGCCGACGGGCGTTGAAATCCTGTCCGAGCAGGTTGTGGACGAGGAGAACTCGGTCACGCTTGACTCGAACTACAAACTGTCGTGGACCGATAACATCGCCAAGCACCCGGTAACTGAGGGCGTGCGCGGGTTGTTCTACACGACGTACTACCACATGTACTCGGACTCCATGTCGCCGTTGCGCGTGAGCCAGGACTGGACCGTGCTCGTGCGCGGCAAGAAGACGGCCAAGTCGCTGAACACGGTCAAGGGACAGAAGCAGAAGACGCCGGGCCCGGGCACGTACGCGTCCGAGCCGCCGCTGCTCGCGGTGCGGGACTACGGCAAGGGCCGCATCGCGGTGTGGCCCATCAACGCGACGTGCGTGTGGCAAGACGGGTACCACGTGCTCTGGGGACGGGGGCTGACGATGGAGGGTAAGGCCGGCGAGATGCACGGCGACGCGGCTCGGCTGATTGAGAACCTGATGACGTACCTCGCGGAGCCTTCGCGTGGAACGTTTGGCGGGTACAAGCCTGCGCCGCCCGCGTCCCAGAAGGCCGAAGTCGGATTCAGGCGCATCAACTGGGACAAGGCGCGGATCTCGGGCGCTTATATGGCGAAGCGTTTCAAAGGGCTCATCGGCGCGAAGTCGTCGCTGTCGTCCGGCCAGGCCAAGCCGGAGGAGATGATCCGCGCCGCGCAGGACGCAGGCTACGATTTCATTGGCTTCGCGGACGACTTGGACAAGCTGACGCAGCAAGAGTTCGAGCAACTCGCCGCGGTCTGCAAACAAGAGAGCACGGACACGTTCAAGGCCTACCCGGGCTTCCAGTACCTCGACGAGTCTGGCAATTCGTGGGTCACCTTCAGCGATCGCTTGCGCTGGCCGGAAAAGGGCTGGTGGAGCACGAAGCACAAGGGCCGCATCGCGATCAACAACCCGTTGTCCCGCGGCTGCCAATGGCCGCCGGTGATCCTCATCAACGCGCACGGCAACCCGGAGAAGCCGTGGTTCCAAGGCAACTTCAAGGTCATTGCGCTCTACACGTACGACGGCGGCAAGCTCGTGGACGACTCGGTCGACTATTACGGCGAGCTTCAGCGGATGCGGTACCAGCTTGCGCCGGTCGCGGTGCACCTGGTGCGCTCGCCAGCCGAAGTGAAGGCCGCGGCCAGGAATGGAGCCCAGACGTTCGTGCGCTGGCCCGATAGCGACGTCGTTGCGGCGCTCAGCGGCCACATCGGACGGTACAAGGACCGCTACGTGTTCGTGCGTTCCTCGTCGGTGTCCGCGGGGCCGGTGATCGAGGACACGCGCATCTTGAACTTTGGCACGAGCGACTTGGCCATGCCGGGGAACGACCGCTGGCGCCTGCACGTGCGCGTCACGTCGCCTGAAGGCTTGCGCGAGGTGGAGATCCTCAATGGCGACGCCGGCGCGCCTTGGCGACGGTTCCTGCCTGAGGGCGCCAAGGTGTTCGACACCAGCATCGACCACTTCCATGACCAGCAATACAGCCTCTACGTGCGCGCGACGGATGCCAACGGCAAGCAGGCCATCGGTTGGACCGCGTGGACGTCCGTGCAGGAGAATTCGTTCCCGCGCTGCTCGGACAACATCAACACCATGCCCCGCGGCAAGTGGTGGGGCCAGCCCAAGCAGATGGCGAACGTGCGCGGCATCGAGAACTACCTCTGCGTGCGCAACTTCAGTTACATGGGCATGCCCACCTGGGCCGGCGTGGCGGAGAGTGCGCGGCCAGCGGTCAAGTATTCCCCGAAGCTGGTGTGCCGGTTCGGCACGATCGTCGACTGCGTCATGGAGGAACACTACCCCCGGACCGCGTCGGGCAACCCGGATCGGACCGATTGCCCGGAACTGGCCGTGCCCAACGAGTTCATTGCCGGCAAAGCGCGGCACACGCTCTTCACTCCCTGGCAAGACGGCCCGCTCGTGCAACTCGTCGACGGCGACTTCACGGCTTTGCAGGACATGAAGCTGCGCCGCGCCCAGGTTTGCCAGTTCCAAGGCCGGCAGGGTGCGGACGCGTTCTGCGGCACACCCAAGGGCGGCCCGATCATGGCCGGCAAGTTCACCCGCAAACGGGGCAGCTATGCCGCTTGGATGCCGGACGGCGGGTTCGCGGCGCTGTATCCCCAGGCCTTCCGCGGCTCCGTCGGCTTTGTCGCGCTCCAAGAAGGCCTTCGGTTTTTCGCGTTCGACGGCGGCCGCGGGTACTACAACCTCCGCGGTTGGCTTGGCGACGACAACCGCGCGTTGAAGGCTGGCGACAAGCTCCAATACCGCTACCTCGGCATCGTGAGCCCCCTCGATCCTTGGCCAGACATCCGGTTCGTGACCGACGTGATCGAGACACTCGGCATCAACGGCAAAACGGCCTACACCGTCAAGCCGCGCATTGGCGCGGTGCTCGGCACGCGCTACACGCTCAAGCTGAAGGCCGAGGGCTACGGGTTCGCCGGCCGCATCACGCAGGCTCGGCTGCCGCTGCACCTGCCGACGCTTGTGGCCGGCTTGAACCCGCGATGGCACGCCGGCATCTGGTACAAGGGCCGAACTGCGCTGACCGTTGCGGAATGGGTCGTGAACGACATGAACCAGCGCTTTGCAGTGCGCAAGCGGCGCAACGTGGTGAATGAGATCCAGAGCTTCCCAGTCATGGACGACGGCACGGGCTTCCTTCAGGTCGACACGTCGATTCTCGACAAGGAGGTGTTCATCGGCAACCTACTGGTGTGCGACAATCCCCAAGTGTGGCTGACACTTGTCGACCGGCGGCCGGGCAAAGCGGCATTTGTCGCGCACAACCCTGCCGATGATCCGATCACGTGCACCGTCCGCCCAGCCCCAGGGTTCACGTTGCTGGGCCGCTTCAGCCGCAAGGTCGAGCTGCCTGCGGGGGCATCGGTGCGCGTCGCGATAGGCAAGCCTTGATTTCACGATTGGTCGTGAGCGGACGCGGCACCCGCAGCCGCGAGGCCGCGGCCGCCTGGCGAGTTTCGTATCACCCGCATGCTGGCGCATGCGGCTACCGGCCCTTCTGTTTCTCCACCACCTATTTCCGAGGATCGAATGTCCGACTTCAAGCTCCAATCCGGCGACAAGGTTCTGTTCATTGGCGATATCATCACCGACTGCGGCCGGCGCACGGAAGGCGCCGCGCCCTTTGGCATGGGGTACGTGCGCATGGCCGTGAACCTGATCACAGCCCAGTACCCGGAGCGCGACATCGAGTTCGTCAACCGCGGTATCGGCGGCAACACCGTGCTCGACCTTGAAGGCCGCTGGCAGGAGGACGCCATCGACGTCGCGCCGACTTGGTTCTCAGTCATGATCGGGATCAACGACGTGCATCGTTGCTACCGTGGCGATGCGTCTGGGCCGGATCCGGAGACCTTCGACAAGACCTATGACAAGCTCCTCACCGAGATGGCCGAGAAGGTGGGGCCCAAGATGGTGCTCTGCGAGCCCTTCTATCTGTGCAGCGACCCCAACCACGACATCAACGTCGCGCTGAAACCGTACTTCGCGACCGTGCATCGGCTTGCCGAAAAGTTCGATGCCGTGCTCGTGCCGGTGCACCAGGCATTCCAAGAAACGCTGGCAAAGCGGGCGGACCCGTTCTGGTCCACGGACAACGTGCACCCCGTGCCGGAAGGCCACGCCTTCATCGCGCTTCAATGGCTCCGCACCATGGGCTGGTAGACAGCAAGGCCGCGACGAGACGGAGACCCTCCGCCGTCCGGCGGACACAAGGGCGCCAAGCCGCACGAAGCAAACTGAATTCTGAATCTTGCCGGCCATGGCTCACGGCTCATCTTTGTGTCACTTTGTGCCTTGGTGTCCTTGTGGCCTCTGGACTCCTGCTTCACCCACATAAAGCCGCGAGGGCTCGGAAAGCACCCCCCCATGCGCTTCACCATCGACCCCACAAAGTTCCGCATCGTCGACCTGTCCTACGAAGTCGTACCCCACGAGGGCGGCGACAGGCCGTTCGTGATCCAGCGCGGCTTCCTCGCGGACCGCGCGTACAAGTACGACGTGCTCAACACCCACAGCCACGTGGGCACACACGTGGAAACGCCGGCCCACTTCTTCGACGGCGGCAAAGATGTAACAGACTTTCCCGTCGACGCATTTTGCGGGCGGGCTCTGCTACTTGAAGTCAATGACGCCAAGGCCGGGCAGGCCATCAGCGATGCCACGTGCGAGCAACAGTTTGGTGAGCGCATTCAAGCCGGCGATATCGTCATCTGCCGAAACAATGACCTCACAAGCGTGCAGTCCGGCGCGCCCAATGATCTGCCCTACCTCACCCCCGAAGCGGCCCAGTGGTTCGCCCACCACGGCATCAAGATGCTTGGCGTGGACAACTACGTGAGGCTGTCCATCGATATACCGAGCGGACGCGAATTGCACGACATTCTGATGAGCCGGGACGTCTGCTTCGTCGAATGGCTGGACAACCTCCAAGAGTTGCAGCAGTCAGAGTTCTTCTTCATGGCGCTGCCGTACAAGGTGAAGCAGATGGACAGCTCTTGGGCTCGAGCGATCGCGATTGAGGAGAGATAGTCGGCGCGCCGCCCATCGCAGATCGCGCCCACAACTCACACGAAGCCGCAAGGCACACGAGCGGGTGCTCGGGCTTGTCGCTGCGCCCAGCCACCGAACACCAGCCAGGACAGACAAGTATCCTGGAGACGGGATTGGACCGGCCGCAGCACGCCACCATCGGTATGTGTGCTGGCCCGCATTTCTCACCCGCCCGGGATAGAACGGTCGGAAAAGTCGCCGTCTAAAAACCTTCCGGCCCAGGCGGACGCGTGGGTTGAGCAACAACCTGCACGCGTCGAATCGGATGGGCTGGCCCTTCGGGCGAGCAGCTACTCCACGGGCTCCCCGCCGGGTGGATCCGGGGCCGGCGGCTCGTTTCCGCCTTCGTCACCACCGGGAGGTTCCACCACGGGGGGCTCCGCACCGCCGCCACCACCATCACCGCCGCCGCCAGGGGGTTCTTGCGGCGGGGGTTCGCCGCCGCCAGGCGGGCCAGGTGGTGGAGCTTCGTTATCACCGCCGCCGCCGCCGCCACCACCGGCTGGAGGTTCCACAGGGGGAGGCTCATCGCCGCCAGGGGGAGGTTCGTCGCCGCCACCACCGCCGCCGGCGGGCGGCCCTTGGGGCGGAGGCTCATCCCCGCCAGGGGGTGGTTCGTCGCCACCACCATCGCCGCCGCCAGGCGGCCCTTCGGGCGGAGGCTCATCCCCGCCAGGGGGTGGTTCGTCGCCACCACCACCGCCGCCGTCGGGCGGCCCTTCGGGTGGAGGCTCATCACCGCCAGGCGGAGGTTCGTCGCCACCACCATCGCCGCCGCCGGGCGGCCCTTCGGGCGGAGGCTCATCCCCGCCAGGTGGTGGTTCGTC
>JAJRTI010000970.1 GCA_024278415.1 Planctomycetota bacterium
CTTCGGGCTGCGGTGTCCGCGAGGGGTTGCACGCAGGCGAAGAGCCGGGACGTTTGTTGTGAACCTGCCTGAATCCACTTCGAAACTGAAACTCCAGAATGCAACGCGTTGGGATACGTACAATCAGACCTACACCCTTACCGTAGGAAACGCACATGAACATCATCCTCATCGTCTCCGACACGTTCCGCTGCGACAATCTCACCTGCTACGCGCCGGACGCAAACGTGCGCACGCCCCATCTCGACGCGTTCGCCGAGAAGGCGGTTGTGTTCGACAAGGTCTACTGCGGGTCGTACCCGACTGTGCCACACCGCGGCGACATCCTCACCGGCCAAGTCGGCTTTCCGCGGCGGGGATGGGAACCGCTGGATCGCAAGATCCCGCTCGTGGCGGACATGCTCAACAAAGCCGGGTACCGCACGCAGATGTTCGCGGACACGCCGCACCACATTAACAAGGGCATGTACTACGAGCGCGGGTTCCAGGGCTGGGAGTGGATCCGCGGGCAGGAGTCCGATGCGCTCGTGACCGAGGACATCGACGTCGCCGCGCTGGAGCGCAAGCGCGTGTACACCCGGCCCGATCCCAACAAGCTCCCGGCCGGCCTCTACAACCACGAGAAGAACACCCAGTTCAGCGTCCACGAAGACGACACGTTCGTCGCGCAGACTATGACCAAGGCCGCGCACTGGCTCGAGCGAAACTACCAGCAGCAGAAGTTCTTCCTCTACGTCGATACGTTCGACCCGCACGAGCCTTGGGACGCACCGGAGTGGTATCTGAAGATGTACGACGATTCGGACTACGACGGCCCCGAACCGGTCTACCCGCCCTACGGCCCGAACCAACTTGACGAGCGCTCGACGCAGCGCGCCCGTGCGCTTTACCGCGCGGAGGCGTCGCTCGTGGACACGTGGGTCAACCGCATCTTCGAGCGGCTCACGGTCATGGACCTGTGGAAGGACACGATGGTCATCTTCACGACCGACCACGGGTTCATGCTCGGCGAACACGGGCTCATGGCGAAGAACTTTGACCTGTACGAAGAGATCGCGCACATCCCACTGCTCATCTGGCACCCTGGGATCGAGGGCGGCTGGCGTACCTCAGCGCTCGCAAACGCGGTCGACATCTCCGCGACGATCCTCGACGTGGCGGGCGCGGAACGGGCCGACACGGTCGAAGGCCTGTCGCTGCTCCCGGCCATGAAGAAAGAGGCCGACACGCTGCGCGACTTCGCGGTCACTCACGGCGGACTCGCCGGCGGCTGGCCCGCCGGAGGCAACCCGCACGCGCAGGCGACCGATGGCGAATGGTCCATGCTCATCAACCTCCAAGAACTCCCCAAGAAGCTGTTCCACCTGGCCGAGGATCCAAAGCAGGACGTTAACAAGTGGGAGGAGTGCCCGGACCAAGCTGCGCGCCTCATGCGAGGCTTCATCGACTACATCGCCCAGCATGGCGGCCCCGAGGACATGGCCGCGCACTACAGGCAAGTCGGCGAGGCGGCAGGCCTGAAGCTGTAGCTTCCCTGGCCGCAGCTACTTCTTTTCCTTCACCCCCTCGATCTGCCTGATCGCGGCCCCGGCCCTCGCCTTGACTCCGGCGTCTTTGTCCATGGCCGCGCGCTTGAGCGCGGGCAGCGCGGACTTGGCCTTGGGGCCGATCGCCCCGAGTGCGACGGCCGCCTTCTCGCGCACGTCGGCCTCCTTGTGCCGCAGCGCTTGCTTCAACGCGGACACGGCTCCCGACGCGTACGAGCCCAGTTTCGCAGCGCACATGCACGCGTTCAGCCTCACGGCCGGGTCGGCATCCGCCAAGGCATGGGTAATCGCCGGCACGATCTTCGGTGCGAAGCGCTTCTTGTCTTTGTCCTTCCATCGGGACATCGCGTCTGCCCACAAGCGCTGCGCCGCGGCCGCGCGATTCTGCGGCTCCTTGTTCGACTTCATCGTGTACACAAGCGCATCCACCACTTGGGGTGACGTGGGGCTGATGCTCGCCGCAGCCCAAAGGGCCTTGCTCACCACGCGCGGGTTGCGGTCGGACTTGGCCGTGGCCAGAAGAGCCGGCACCGCGACCGCGGCCTTGGGCCCAAGCAGCCGTAGGGCGTACGCGGCTCGCTCCCGTATCATGGGCCTGGGATGCCGAAGCTGCACCATCAGTTCTTCCGCGCGCTGCCCAGCCGCGCGCACCGGCCACACGGCCAAGAGAACCGCTGCGGTCAATACCACACAGGCCCTATGGAATATCCTTCCCATCGCTCAACGTCTCCGATGTGTTTCGCTTGCACGGACACTTGCATCGTAGGGCCCCACCCCGCATGTGTCAAGCACCGGCCTAGCCGAGGCTCTGTGCATCCGCCGATACCGGCAACCACAGTGTCACAGTCGTGCCCTCGCCGACCTGGCTCTCGATCTCGATTCCGCCGCCATGCAGCTCCGCCACCGCTTGCGCGATGCTCAGGCCCAAGCCCACACCAAAGCCCTTCGTGCTGAAGAACGGTTCAAGCGCCATGGCAACCCCCTTTGC
>JAJRTI010000971.1 GCA_024278415.1 Planctomycetota bacterium
GCCTCGCGTGGTTCTCCGAGAGCGCACAGCACTGGAACCCCGTCGACGACGCGATGATCGAGGTCGAGCCCCGCGGGGACGCGGTCGTGCTCCGCGCGAACATGGTGCGCAAGCCGCGCACGCTCACGAAACCCATCCGCTTCACCTTCGGCCTCATGGCCACGCCGGTACGGCCCCTGCCGAAGAACGATCCCTTCCACATCCGCATGGGGTGGCCCGCGGCGAACCGGCCTTACCCGGAATTCGTGACGTATCCCGCGCGCGGGAACATGGCTCCCAAACAAGGCACGCTCGAGTTCTGGCTGAAGCCAACACGGAGTTTCGGCTCGGGCGTGCGAGACGTGTTAGCGGTCAACCATCGGACCGGCATTCAACGCCACGGCTTCCTCGCGCTCCAATGGCGAGGCGGCAGCCCCGCGCGACTCGACCTCGTGCGACAGACCGGCGGCAAAACAACCACGCTCATGAGCGGCCCTGCGGCCATGCCGGCAGGCACGTGGCATCACGTCGCGCTCACGTGGGGCAATGGGTCGCGGCTCTACCTCGACGGCAAGCTCATCGCATCGACGGACCAGCCGATCGGCCTCGATGAGCTTGTCGGCTCAGGCGCCGCGGAGCGATGGGTCGACGGCCACCCCGCGCGCAAGCTTTTGCTCGGCGGCAGGAGCGAGTGGAAGCGTTACACGTGGTTCGCGTACGACGAGCTGCGAACGTCGCGAACCGTGCGGTACGCGGGCCAGCAGTTCACTCCCCCGGCGGCTCCGTTTGCTCCTGACGCGGACACGCTGCTGCTCGACCATCTCGACGACACGTTCCGGCCGGACGGCCAGGACGGCGAGACGCACGCAGCGGTGATCGCGGGCACGATGGGCGAGATCGGCGGCGTGCCGACCCTCGGCTGCCGATTCGGAGAGGGCCGGTTCGGCCGGGCGGTGTACGTCGAAGCGACGCCGGGCCGGTCGGCGAAGGAGCTGGTGGGCGACTGGGGCGTCACCTGCTCGACCGAGTGGGAGTGGGTGGAGTCCAGACGGCTCAAGAAGGTCAAGTACGGCTGGCCGCCGTATCTCTTCGAAGAGCCCTTCGACATGGGCATCCGAGAGAGGGTCCAAGCCAAACACGCGCTCGGCGTGCGCAGCGTGCCCTACTTCGCCTTCTACGGCATCGGCGCGCCGACTCCGCTGTCGGAGGACTTCGGGCCCGAGTGGATGCGCATCCCCAAGTCGACCACGCCCGCTCCGCCGCCCAAGGGCCACCACTACCTCGCGGTGTGCGGACGCAGCGGGTACGCGGACTACCTTGCGGCCGCGACCGTGTGGGCCATGGACGAGTTCGACTTCGACGGCGTGTACACGGACGGCAACTGTCTCGTGTTCCCCTGCCGCAACACCCACCACGGCTGCGGGTACGTGGATGACAACGGCGGCGTGCAGAATACCTGGCCCATCTTCGCGACGCGCGAGTATTTTAAGCGCATCTACAAGATCGTGCACGCGAAGAAGCGCAACGGCCTGGTCATCAACCACGTGTCCTACAACCTCTTCATCCCGGTGCAGAGCTTCAGCGACGTGTACTACACCGGGGAGCACGAGTACTACGAGGACCTCGTGAACAACCGCGTGCGGTGGCAGGGCAAGCAGTGGGGCCTCTTCACGCTCTTGCTCGGCGCGTCCGAGCACATCTACACGCCGGTGCACTTCACGCAGGCGCTCATCCACGGCGTGTCCGTGTGGCCCCACGGACCGTACAGCCGCAACGACGTCATGCGCAAGACGGTGCGGCTGTGGAAGCTGTACGACGCGTTCGATACGAAGACCGCGGAGTGGGCGCCGTATTACCGCGCGGAGGCGGGCCTCGCGATCCCTCAATCGAAACAGATCAAGTGCAGCCTCTACCTGCACCGCGGGCGAAAGGCATTGCTCGTGATCGGAAGCCTGACCGGCGAGGTGGTCGAGACAACGATAGCGCTCGACTTGGCGGAGATGGGATTCGCCGGCAAGCGCGTGTCCGCTGTGAACGCGCTGACGCAGGAGCCGATGGCGATCGCGGATGGGAAGCTGCGCGTGCGCGTGCTGCCCAAGAGCTACAGGCTGGTGCTCGTGCAGGCACAGTGATCGGCCCGCGCCGGCGCCCGCATGCTGGCGCATGCGGCTACAGGCGGACAGCGGGGCGGCTACCGGCCCTATGCGACCGGCTTGATGACATACTGGTCCGTGCTGGCCGGCGTGAGTTCGGCGAGCATGAGCACGACTTCGACCTCTGGAAACCCGTCGTTGATCATCTGCTTCGCGGTGCGCAAATCTTCGCGGTGCTGCTGCAACTCGTCGGTGCGAAACTTGAAGCCAAAGTGGCGGTACGCGCCGCAGTCCTCGTGCGCGACCAAATAAACGGTCTTGGCCTGGTGCAGGTCTACCGACACGCGCAGATCGCGCAGCAACGCGCCCTCGAAGCCCGGTTGGGGGCGAACAAGATCCTGGATGCAGCCCCCGCGGGTAATGACGTCGCAGTCCACGCCTAGCGACAGGATGAAGTCGCGGATGTAGTTGCGGCCGTCACTGCGCTGATGGAGGCGGAAGTCCTCGCAGGTGACGAGCGCCGCTTGGCAGGTATGGGACATGGGGCGGAATGGTCGATGGGTGATGAACGGAGATAACATTTCAGGCAAGTGCAACAGGGATCGCGCCCCCGCGTCGGCGAAGCGACGGCTTATGCAACAAAGCGGGCTGCGCCCGCAACCGAAACGGAACGTGCGGCGCGCTTTTTTGGAGTGCGCCGGCAGAGCCCGCCGCCAGGCGGGCGGCGACGGCGCTTTGGCTGCATGCGCGCGGCTTGTGCGAATTTGCGTTCTCGTAGACATGCGCGCACTGCCCAGGAAAAGCGGCGTCAAGCCGCCGCACTCCACAGCGCCTCGCCGCAGCCCGTACGCTGCAAGCCGAACGCCCGCAACGCTTCGTCCCAATGGCGCCCTGTGCAGAGAGTCTACGCAACTTCTTGTTTTCCATACCAGTTCTGGATGGATAAGGCACTACGCTTTCTCGCAGACTTCGCTGCGAGAAAGGGGCGGCTGCGCTGCCGTCGGGCCGCTTGTAGTAGGGCGATTTATCGCCCGTCTGCCTCGTGAGAGCAAGGACGTTCGACGGGCAATGAATTGCCCTACTACAAACCACGTCGCCTCGCGCCGCACACATCGACAAC
>JAJRTI010000972.1 GCA_024278415.1 Planctomycetota bacterium
CCGGCAGGCACCCAGCTAGCTCCCCACTCGCGGCGAGCACGCCCGCGTCGCTGTGCCCGCCGGAGACGCGGCGATGGGTAGGAGACGCGCTGAAGAGGGGGCCGAAGACGCTACGGCTCACGCCGTACCCGGGCTTGAGCCTGAAGATGAGCTGGGGCTGCGACGCGGCATGCCGACCCTGCATGACCTCCCCCCGGGGCCTGACCCACTCGACGATGCCCTGGCCCGTCTCAGGGTCCACGACTTGAGCAAGCGCGCCCGCGATCTCGTTGAAGAGCGCAGGGCCGTCGTCGGCCAGCACGATCCCGCCCGCGCCGGAAGCGCCGCCGAGCTTGCCCACGTGCGCGCGGCTGCGGCCGGTGTCCACCGCGTAGCTCGACTCCTTGAGGCTGGCCCGGCTTTTCTTGGGGATGATGCGCGCTGCGGCGTAGAGCGCGTCTTCGACGGCGAGGCGCGTCGCGAGCGAGAAGGCCGCTCCCTTGGCCTTCTCCAAAACCTTCGCCACGCTCCAACCGGCCTGGACGCCGCCCGATGGCGTGAGCCAGCCCTGTCGTCGAAGCCACTCGTTCATGTGGAACAGCCGCGACGGACGCTGGCCGTGGCCGTGGTCGCTGATGACCATGAGCGACGCGGCGCCGGCTTGCTCACGCAGCGAGCCCACGATCTCGTCCATGAGCCGGTAGTGGTCGAAGATGGCGCGTGCGAATGGGTTTCCGTGGCCGGCGTACGCCGGATCGCTCGGGTCGGCGAAGCGCCAAAAGAAGTGCTGCACGCGATCGAGCGTGAGGAGGCAGAGGAAAAAGAGGTCCCACTCGGTCGATTGCATGAGCGACGCCGCGAGCGCGTGCTGTTGCCGCGCCGCGGCCGCGGCGCGTTGCGCGAAGCGGCCGAGATCCCAGCGATAGGGATAGTCCACGACGCCGCCCAGCTCGGCTTTGGGGTGTTCGGCGAGCAGGCCGTCGGGGTAGGACTGCGCGTCGCCGCTCACGAACACCGGGCCGCTGACCATGACGCCGTTCACCGGCCACACCGGATAGGCCATGAACGCGTTGACCACGCACACGCGCTTGCCGCGGCGGCTGGCTTCGTCCCAGAAGGTGCGGCCCCCCGTTGGTAGCACGCACGTCAGTGCGTTCCGCTCCGGGCCAGTTACGCCGGCCAGGTAGTCGATGGTCTCGAAGAGGCCGTGCTCGCCCGGCGGCTCGCCGGTGTAGATGGTCGTCCACGCGGGCAGCGAATCGGCAGGGAAGACCGACGGCAACGGCCGCAGCACGCCCTCCGCGGCAAGCCGCGCCAAGTGCGGCAGACGCGGGAGCCAGTGTTGCACGAGTCGCGGCTCCATACCGTCGATGCCGATGAGGAGGAGTTTACCCATGGACGCGCTCCCAGATCGCGTCCGCGATCGTGTCGGCCGGCTCGCGGCCGTCGAGAGTGATCCAGCCCAGTTCCTCCGCCAATCCTGAGTAGAGCCCGCGGCGGCGTTCGAGATAGTCGCGGGACGGGATGTCGTCCTTGCGCTGCATTGATGTGTCGGGGTCCACGTCGATGAAGAACACGAGGTCGGGCTTGGGCAGGAGCTTGGCGAGACAGCCGTCGGGCTTCCACACTGTCGAGCAATCGGCTTCGCCGCGCGCGGCCGCGAGGTCGACGATGGAGTCGTACACGTACCGGTCGGCCACGATCGTGCGTCGCATGAGCCGGAGGGGCAGCACGCGCACCCAAGCCTCTGCGAGCCGCTCGATGAGGTTCAGCCACAGCCAAGCTTTGCCCACCAGGCCGCGGCGCAGGAACCGCGTCTTGGTCTGCTGATACTGCGCTTCGGCCTGGACCATCTCCGGCGTTTCGCGCTTGGCGACTGCGGGCGTGCGCATGAAGCTGGGCGCGCCGAGCAGCTTGCGGCCAAGCACAAGCAACGGAAGCGTCACGATGGGCCGGCCTCGGCACCAGGTGTAGGCCGGCCGCGCGCCGCCCTCGGCAAGCTTCGCGGTCAGTCGCTTCGCTTGCGTCGTCTTGCCGCCGCCGTCCATGCCGGTGATGACGATGAACGCGTTTGGAGTCCCGCCTGTAGGGCTGTCGCAGCGAAGCGAGACAGCCGGATTAGGCGGTCCGAGGGAGATGGTTGATGGCAGACGATCCTCGGTCTCGCCTGCTCCTCTGCCAGCATCCCCGTTCGCCGCGACACGGCATTCCCGCAGCGCCGCTTCCGCGACACGCCGCCAGGAGAGATCAAGCGCCGGCGGCGGTGTGAGGCCTCCGCGCATGAGCACATCGGCGACCTGCGCCGGATCATCCACGAACGTGATCCCATGGAGGTCGAGATCGCGCAACGCGCCGAAACGCGTCGACACGACCGGCAGGCCACAAGCCAACGCCTCGAAGACGGACAGAGGCGCTTCCGCGCAGGCCAACTCGTGCGTGACCGGGAAGACGTAGCAGTCTGCGAGTTGATAAACCTCCTCGATGCGCGGCAACGGCTCGCGGATGATGTGCACCCCTGCCGCGCGCAACTCATGTGCGTAGTCCGTCTCAGGCTGTGTCGACGTGCTCGCGACGAGCAGCGCGGCCCAGCCATCGAGTTGGGCAATGGACTTGAGCGCGTCCAGGTTGCGCTCGCGCTTGAGGTGGCCCACGTGCAGCGCGATGCGGGCATCAGCATCGAAACCGTACTTGCTGCGGAGCAAGCTCCGGTGCTCGGCGTTGGCGGCCTTGAACCGCGAGGCGTCGACGCCGATCGGCAAGGGAGCGGCGTGGACCTCCATCTGCCTGAGTAGCGCCGCAGTCGCTGACGAGAAGCAGAACGTCACGTCCGGCGCGATCCGCGGTACGAGCCTGCGCGCGAGCGCGCCATACTCGCGTGGCTGGAACGCGATCAGGCCGAAGCGCGCGCGGGGCGCGGCCCGCCGGAGCGACCCTGCCGAGACGAAGCCCATCAGCGACGCAGACGACCAGGGCATGTAAAGGACGCAGTGAGGCCGGAAGCGCCGGATGCGGGCGTGCAGGCGCGAGTTCAGCAGCGGCCGGCGTGCGGGAATCCACTCGATGCCAGGCCCGGGCGGGCCGTGCCGCGCGATGCTGATGGCCAACGTGTCAGCACACTCGCGCAGCCCGGATACGAGCCCCCACGCGAGATTCCTTGCGCCCTCGTCGTAGGGCTCGACGAGGCAGTCGGAGATGAAGCAGACGCGGGGAGTGTGCATGACGGCGCGTGGCGATTTCATGAGGTCTTAGTATTGGTTGGTCATGATATCACGAGGCAGCGGCGCACCCAAACTCAGGCATGGACGGCGCCGCGGCAGGAGCCAAGGGTTGCAGGCCTGCTGCCAGCGTGGTAATCTTGGGCATCGACTGAGTGGCCGCACATTTGTCGACGAGGCGGTAGGATGAAGTTGACTGAGCAAGAGCGAATGGTCATCACTGAAGGCGCTAGGCAGTTTGGTGTTGGGGCCGTGTACGTCTTCGGCTCATCCCTTGAGAGCGAAGACCCTGAGGATCTCGATCTCGCCGTACAAGGGGCGCCGCCTGGGGCGTTCTTCAAGTTCCACGGTTGGATCAGCCGGCGGCTCTCGCGTCCCGTGGACCTGGTGGATCTGGCAGCGGACAATCCTGTCACGCGGCTCATTGCGCGTGAAGCGGTGCAGATTTATGGCTAGTCATGGCGAGAAGGTTGCGGCAGAACTGGCCCTGCTCGATCAGACGCTCGACGTGCTGGAAGAGACGTTGCGTCGCGCCTCGATGGAGCTGCCTGAGTGGATGGCCGTCGCGGGGTTCCTGCACAATATCTATTCGGGGATCGAGAGCATCCTTAAGCTGTCGGCGAGGGGCGCTTCGGTCGAACTGCCGGCCCAGTCGGCTAGCTCCCATCGCGACTTGCTCGACGCGACCGAACGCGCGGGGATCATTTCTTCAGCGCTACGGGAACGTCTGGATGAGTACCGCGCGTTCCGGCACTTCTTCGTGCATGGCTACGGCGTGTTCCTAGATCCGAAGCAACTGCGCCCGCTGGCGGAGTCGATGGGGCCGCTGCTGGCAGACTTCCGCACCGAGATACTGCGTTGGGGCAGGCAGTCTCCGGACAGACCGTAAGAACGCGCCGGGCGCTGCTGCTGTGGGAGGGCACAGCCAGATAGGCCGCTGGCCCGCCTCTCGCATGAAAATCATCCCCGCACACATGACGCTCGTGCTGTTGATTGCCCAATGGGGCGAGGCCGCGCTTCTGCCCATCCGAACGCGCGTGGTCGCCCGGAAGGAGAACTGGATCGACGCGGGGGGCCGATGGGAGGTTGACTTGCCCAAGGTGAAGCTGTCCGATGGGCAGCGCGTGCTGCTTGCGCTCGATGCGCGGCTCGACAGCGCCGGCCGGGGCGGGTGCAACTTTGTGTTCCGCGTCGAGGTGAACGGCCGCGTGTTGGGTCAGTCCCGCGATTGGCCGCGGTTGCTCAACAAGCCGGCCAAGTACCGTTTGAAGAACTACGCCGGCCAAGACTTCTACTGGTTCCGGCGCTCGACCCACGGCTGGTCCACCATCTTCGGCCCGGACTTCAAAGGAGGCAGCGTCGTGGGCGGGCACGACTTCGACTTCGTGTGGGACATTACGGACCGATACGTCCGCGAGGGAGGCAATCGGCTGACCATCAGCCACATCTATCCCAACATGCCGAAGTATACGAAGGGCCGCGGCAAGCTCGTGGTGCGCAACGTGCTGCTGTGGATCGCGGACGCGCAGCGTGTGGCGGAGGCCGCCCAAGCGCTGCGCACTGCGAGCGGGCACAAGCCTGTGGTGAAACCGGCCGTGAACGAAGTGCGCGGGGAAGAAGTTGGCGAGCGGCCGTACGAACTCGTGCGCGCGGGGAGAGAAGACCGGCCCGCGCCGTTGGTGACGTTTGACGACCTGTCCGGCTGGGAAGTCGCGCTCTACGACGGAGCGACGGCCACGCTCGAACGCTCACGCGAGCAACGCATCTGGGGTGACCACTCGGCAAAGCTCACATATGAGTTGCCGGCGACCGAGGCGCAGATCGTGCTGAGACCCCGGATGCCCATCGCGATTCCGGGCACGTTCGACTGCGTCAACCTGTGGGTGTACGGAGGCAAGGACTACTTCCTGAAGGCTCCGCCGAGCGTGCCGACGATCTACGTGCGCATCGTCGACGCAAGCGGCGAGTTCCACGAGGTCGGGCTTGGGTGTGTGAACCAGAACTATTGGTTCCTCCAGCACGCCAAGTTCGCGGGATTCCGCTGGCCCGGCGAGTATGGCTGGCCCACGTACGAGAGTTGGTCCGGCAACGGCGACCTGAAGATCGACTTCCCCGCGAAGTTCGTCGCGATCGTCGTGGGCGACAGCAAGACGGCCAAGCCCATGACGCTGTGGCTCGACTCGCTCGCTTTCTATACCGAGAAGCGCGCCGCGGCCGCGATCGATCCGCCCGCTGCGGAGCCCAAGTATCCCACGACGGCGGACACGATCCTGCCCACGTGCAAGGGCCGGCGGATGAACGTCACGGAGAAGGCGGGCAAGGGGTTCCGGCTCATGTACGAGGGCGACGACGGCAAGCTGTGCTACACGATCTCGAACGAGACGGGCACGCTGTCCGACGTGACGGCCTCATGGAACGGCCGCGACCCCTTCACGCCCATGTCCCAGGGCGGCATCGTCTTCGACGGCCGGCAGAAGCCTGTGTCCGCGATCCTCGTTGCAGCGCGCTTGAAATCGCCGTGGGTGGAGACTGAGTGGGACGCGGCCGGGCATCGCTACACGCTGCGCTATCGCATCAAGGGCAAGACGCTTATCGTCGATGCGCTCGCGGCCGACACCGCGGGCCGCGAGTTTGTGTTCGGCCGGGCCAAGGGCCTCAAGAACGCGAAGCTCATCGAGGTTCCTTACCTCAGCATCGAGCCAGTCAAGGGCCCCAACGTGATCTACTCCGACGAGCTGTTCATGCTCGGTCTGCTCGACTGGTACAACACGAATGCGTCGACGTTCGACGGGACATCGGAGCGGGTGTCGCACACAGAGGCGTCGTTCAATGCGGGCTCGAAGTACATGCCGCTCACGGACGGGCGCTACCATCC
>JAJRTI010000973.1 GCA_024278415.1 Planctomycetota bacterium
AGAGGATCGTGTACCCGTACGGCAGCTCGCCGAAGGCCCAGAGCGCGGCGAACGCGGAGCCCGCGACGCCGACCTGCACAATGGCGATGGTCAGCGGTGTGTTGCGCGTCGCGGAGTCGGGCAGGTGCGCGCCCACGAAGCTGCCGAGCGAGAGGCCGAGGAGGAAGGTCGTGAGCATCGTCGTGAACGCGTACACCGACGAGCCGTTGATGAGCGACAGGGTGCGGCTCCAAGCGACCTGGTAGCCCATGGCGGCAAAGCCGCTGAACGCGAACGCCGCAAGCACGACGATGCTTGTCCACTTGCGCTCCGCTGCCGGCGCGTCGGGCCCCGGCGCGTCTTCCTCCGTTCCGCCTGTGGCCGCGGCGGTCCGGCCCATGGAGACCGCGATGAGGCCGATGATGATGTTCGTGACCGCGGCGATGAGGATGGTGGACTTGACGCCCGCGGCGGGGATGAGGAGGAAGCCTGTGGCGAACGTGCCCAGGACCGCGCCGGCCGTGTTGGTGGCGTAGAGCGTGCCCACGTCCGCGCCAATCAGGTGCCGCGTGCGCGCACAGAACCGGCCGAGCACGGGCAGGGTCGCGCCCATGAGGAACGTGGGCACGATGAGCACCGCGGCGACCGCGACGAAACGGACGATGCTGAAGAGGTAGAACTGCGGATGGAACTCGCGCCAGATCGTTTGGTAGAGGGGCGTGAGCGCGGAGAAGAGCGACGGCACGAGGAGCGCGTACGCGCCGATGAGCAGCTCGAGCACTCCATAGACCATGACTGGCCGGCGCAGGCGGTCGGCCCATCGGCCCGCGGCCCATCCGCCGAGCGCGAGGCCGGCCATGAACGCGGTGAGCACCGTGCTGATGGCGAACGTGGTCGCGCCGAACACGAGCACGAGCATGCGCGTCCACACGACCTCGTAGAGCAGCCCTGTAGCCCCAGAGAAGAAGAAGCACACGAACGCGGCGCTGCGCAAGGCCGCGTAGTCGAGCGCGTGCTGCCTGTCTGTGGCGTGGGCGTGGCTCATGGGCGGGCGAGGGGGAGGATCGGTTCGATCTCAAAGGCGAACGCAGCAGGATAGCTGGGCGTCGCGGGTTTGTCCAATGGCCGCCGGGGGCGGATCGGGCGGATCGGGCGGATTGCATGGCTTGGGCGGCTCTCGCCACGCGTTGTCTCCGGAGAAACGGCTGCCCAGGAGCGCGTGCTCCCGGGCAGCCGTTTGTGTTCAGCAGGGCGTCGAGGCGGTGTGCGTTACACGACCGCGGCTTCGACCTTCTCTGCGTCTTCGTCGTCGTCGTATTCGGTCACCATCACGTCGGTTGTCAGCAGCAGGCTGGCGATGCTGGCCGCGTTCTGGAGCGCGCAGCGGGTGACCTTGGTGGGGTCGACGATGCCGGCCTTGAGCATGTCCACATACTCGCCGGTAGCGGCGTCGAAGCCCACGTTTCCAGCCTTCTCTTCAACCGCCGCGGCAACGACCGAGCCGTTGTGGCCGGCGTTCATGGCGATTTGCTTCAGGGGGGCGACGAGGGTGCGGAACGCGATGTCCGCGCCGAGCTTCTCGTCTCCCCTGAGCTTCTTGCGCAACTCAGGGATGACGCTTCGTGCGCGCAGGAGGGCCACTCCGCCGCCGGGGATGACGCCTTCCTCGGTGGCCGCTCGGGTCGCGTGCAGTGCGTCCTCGACGCGGGCCTTGCGCTCGTTCATCTCGGCCTCGGTCGCGGCGCCGACGTTGATGACGGCCACGCCGCCGGCGAGCTTGGCCAGGCGCTCTTGGAGCTTCTCACGGTCGTAGTCCGACGTGGTCTCCTCGATCTGGCGCTTGATCAGCTCGATACGGGCCTTGATGTCGGCGGTCTTGCCGGCGCCTTCGATGATGGTCGTGTTGTCCTTGTCGATGACGACCTTCTTCGCGGTGCCGAGCATGTTGATCTCGATGTCCTCGATCTTGATGCCGAGGTCTTCTGAGATGTACTGGCCGCCGGTGAGCACGGCGATGTCTTGGAGCATGGCCTTGCGCCGGTCGCCAAAGCCCGGGGCCTTGATCGCGGCGCAGTTCAGCACGCCGCGGAGCCGGTTCACGACGAGCGCGGCCAGGGCCTCGCCTTCGACCTCTTCGCTGATGACGAGGAAGGGCTTGCCGGACGTGGCGACCTTCTCGAGCAGCGGCACGAAGTCTTTCAGGTTGCTGATCTTCTTCTCGTGGATGAGGATGAGGGGATCCTCGAACTCCACTTCCATGGTCTGGGCGTTCGTGATGAAGTAGGGCGACTGGTAGCCCTTGTCGAACTGCATGCCTTCGACCACTTCAAGCGTCGTCTCGAGGCTCTTGCCTTCCTCGACCGTGATGACGCCGTCCTTGCCGACCTTCTCCATCGCATCCGCGAGCAACTCGCCGATGGTGCTGTCGCTGTTCGCGGCGATGGTGCCGACCTGCGCGATGTCCTCGCGCGTCTTGACGGGTTTGCTCATCTCGCCGAGCTTCTCGCACACGGCCGCGACGCACTTCTCGATGCCGCGCTTGAGCGACATGGCGTTGGCGCCGGCCGTGACGCTTTTGAGGCCGTCGTCGAAGATGGCCTGCGCGAGCACGGTCGCGGTCGTGGTGCCGTCGCCGGCGGTGTCGCTCGTCTTGGACGCGACTTGGTTGACGAGCTTCGCGCCCATGTTCTCGAACGGGTCGGGCAACTCGATCTCCTTGGACACGGTCACGCCGTCTTTGGTGACTTTAGGCGCGCCGTAGCTTTTTTCAAGGATCACGTTCTTGCCCGTGGGGCCCATGGTCACCTTGACGGCGTCCGCGAGCCGTGCGACGCCCTTTTGCATTTTCTTTCGGGCGTCGATGTCAAACAGTAGTTGTTTAGCCGCCATGGCTATGATCTCCCGATGATGAGGAAATGACTGATCCAGGTAGGCCAGCAGGAATGGGCGCGGGGTGCGAGCCCTGCGCCGAGGCATGGGAGCCTATTCCATTTTGGCCAGGACGTCGTTTTCCTTCATGATGAGGTATTCTTTGCCGTCGTGTTCGACCTCGGTACCGCCATACTTGGCGTAGAGCACGACGTCGCCCTTCTTCACGCAGACTTCGGCGCGCTCGCCGTTGTCCAGCCGTTTGCCGGGGCCTACGGCCACGACCTTGCCTTGCTGGGGCTTTTCCTTGGCCGAGTCCGGGAGCACGATGCCGCCGGCGGTCTTTTCTTCAGCCTCGAGGGGCTCAACCAGAATCCTGTCGTCCATGGGTTTGATGGCCACGGTATGACCTCCTGATCGGATGGGATAAGGGGATTGAGATAATCAGTGAGAATTGACGTTGGGGTTGTGGGCTCGCGAGCCGGGCTCTACATCATGCCGGGCATGCCACCCATACCGCCCATGCCGCCGCCCATGCCGCCCATACCGTCCATGCCGCCGGGGCCGCCTGGAGGCATGGGGGGCTCTTCCTTGGGGATCTCGGTCACGAGGCAGTCGGTGGTGAGCAGGACGCCGGCGATGCTCGCGGCGTTCTCGATGGCCGAGCGCACGACCTTGGTGGGATCCACGATGCCCGCGGCCACCATGTCGCCATACTCGCCCTTGTCCGCGTCGAAGCCGAACGCTCCGTCGCCAGCCGTGACTTTGTTGACGACCACGGGGCCTTCGAAGCCGGCGTTTTGGGCAATGGTGTGCAGGGGCACGAGCACGGCCTGCTTCATGATCTCCACGCCGATGGCTTCGTCGCCGGTGGCCTTGACCTTGTCCAGCGCCTTCGCGGCGCGAATCATGGCCACGCCGCCGCCGGGCACGATGCCCTCTTCGACGGCCGCGCGGGTCGCGTGTAGCGCGTCCTCGACGCGGGCCTTCTTTTCCTTCATCTCGGCCTCAGTGGCCGCGCCCACGTTGATCTGGGCGACGCCGCCGGCCAGCTTCGCGAGGCGCTCTTGGAGCTTCTCGCGGTCGTAATCGGAGGTGGTGGTCTCAATCTCGTTGCGGATCTGGTTCACGCGGCCTTGGAGGGCTTCCAGTGAGCCAGCCCCCTCAATGAGGGTCGTGTTGTCGCTGTCGATGCGCACGAGCTTGGCCGTGCCCAGGTCGTCGAGCGAGAGCGCGTCGAGATCGATGCCCAGATCCTTAAAGACGGCCTGGCCGTCGGTGAGGATCGCGATGTCTTCCATCATGGCCTTGCGCCGGTCGCCATATCCGGGGGCCTTGACCGCGGCGCACTGGAGCACTCCCTTGAGCTTGTTCACCACGAGCGCGGCCAGGGCCTCGCCCTCGATGTCTTCCGCGATGATGAGCAGGGGCTTGCTCGCCTTCGCGCACTTCTCCATGATCGGCACGATGTCCTTGACGCTGGAAATCTTCTCCTCATGGATGAGGATGTAAGGATTCTCCAACTCGCAGACCATCGCCTCGGGGTCGGTGACAAAGTGGGGCGAGAGGTAGCCCCGGTCGAACTGCATGCCTTCGACCACGTCCACGTTCGTGTCGAGGCTCTTGCCTTCCTCGACCGTGATGACGCCGTCCTTGCCGACCTTGTCCATGGCCTCGGCGATCATCTTGCCGATCTCGACGTCGTTGTTCGCCGCGATGGAGCCGATGCTGGCCACGTCGGCCGAGTCCTTGATGGGCTTGCTGATGTTCGCAAGCTCCGCCACGAGTGCGTCCACGGCCTTCTTGATGCCCCGGTTGATGCCCATGGCATCGGTCCCGGCGGTCACGTTGCGCAGGGCGCCGAGGAAGATGGCCTCGGCCAGGACGGTCGCGGTCGTGGTGCCGTCGCCGGCCACGTCGCTCGTCTTGGACGCCACTTCCTTCAAGAGCTGCGCGGCCATGTTCTCTTCGGGGTCGTGCAGCTCGATCTCTTCGGCTACGGTCACGCCGTCCTTGGTCACGGTGGGGGCGCCGTAGCCCTTGTCCAGGACAGCATTACGACCGCGCGGTCCGAGGGTCGACTTGACGGCACGCGCCATCTTGGTCACGCCTGCTCGGACGGCTTGCCTGGCTTCCGCTTCGAAAGCCAAATTCTTTGCGGCCATTCTTCACGTCCTCCTTTCACGAGGTGCTGAGGGCGTAGAAAAGTGAGGAAACATTACATAACACATAACTTGAAGCCATCGCGCCCAGGCCCGAAAACAATTGAGGCCGGACCGGACTTGTGGCGGATAATGCTTTGCAAAGGTTGTGCCGAGAGTGCGCGCGCTCTTTGTGGTTTATAAGACGCAGTGTCGTAACAAGTTAAGCCATCTGGCTGGATTGTGGGCCGGCTTCCTTCTGCCAATGTGACAGCGATCCCAATTGGCGCGATGTCAAGACCCCTGCCACATTGGCAGGGCAAGGCCAGCTCATGCGCCCCGTTCGGCCCTAACAAAGCGGGCTGCGCCCGCAACCCAAGGCCACTGACCGCCATGGATCAGAGGCAAGGCGTCGCGTGTGGAGCGCAGGGGCGCTGTTCCGGATCGCGTATTCGGATCGCGATCCGAGATACGCAATACGCAATACGCCCTCGCGTGCAGGTTCGATCTTGGGAACGCGGCTGCTTCAGGGCGGACACGTCGGACGCTGGCGCTCCATGCCCCTTGTCCTTGCGCGGCCGATATGATATCCATTACGCGTCTTGTGCGTCCGGGCGTCGTCGCCTGCATCGTGGTCGTATCGGAGGGCTTCCCCGTCCTCAATGGAAGGCATGCTCGCATATCTCATCGGTTTGGGTGCGCTGTTGCTGCTCTCGGCCTTTTTCTCCGGCTCTGAGACGGCGCTTTTTTCGCTGAGCCGCGCGCGGGTGCGGCAACTGCGCGATTCGGGCTCTCGCTCCGGGGCTATTATCGGGGAACTGCTGGAACAGCCGCGCAAGCTGCTCATCACCATCCTCGTGGGCAACATGTGCGTCAACGTCGCGACCGCCGCGATTTTGGCGGGGTTAGCGAAGCGGTTGCTGGGCGACCAGGGCATTGGCGCGGCGATTTTCGTTACGACCTTCCTTCTCCTCATCGCCGGCGAGGTCACGCCCAAGACCCTGGCCGTACGGCACGCGGAGGGATTCGCCGCGTTTAGTGCGCGTCCCCTGCGGCTCTTCGCCAACGTCATCTGGCCGCTGCGCGTCCTCCTGCGGGGCATCACCTCGGCCATCCTCTTCCTCCTCCGGCAGGGCCGCGTGCAAAGCGACAGCATCGTCACGCGCGACGATCTTCAGGCGATCGTGAAGGCCGGCGCGGCCGAGGGCGTTGTGGAGGAGCACGAGACGGAGATCGTGGAGAACATCTTCGAGTTTCGGGACATCAACGCGCACGAGATCATGACGCCCCGGACCCAACTCGTCAGCATCGATGAGACGCGGACACTCCGCGACGCGCTGACGCTGGCCTGCCAGTCGGAGCACTCACGCATCCCCGTGCACAAGGACACCGAAGACCAGTTGTGGGGCGTGTTCCACGTCAAGGATTTGCCGGCGTGGGCGGGGCACGACGTGCTGGACATGACGGTGAGAGAGTTTGTGGCGTACCGTGACGGATTGGCGGATACCCCGCGCTTCCCGCTCTTGCACGAGGCGTATCTGGCCCCGGAGACGACCCACATCGACTTGCTCTTCGAGACCATGCGCAGCCGGCGCACGCACATGGCCGTGCTGCTCGACGAGTACGGCGGCACGGCCGGGATCGTGACACTGAGCGACCTGCTGGAGCAGCTTGTGGGAGAAATGGCCGACGACGAGCAGGAGGACCGAGACTACGTGCGCAAGGGCGACGTGGTCATGGCCGCGGGGCAGGCCAAGATTCGCGACCTCAATGACGACATGGAGCTTGGCATACCTCTAGGCGTGGCCGACACGGTCGCCGGGTACGTGCTCGAGCTGGTGGGCGACTTCCCGAAGGTCGGCCAAGTGGTGTGCGACGGCGTGTTCGAGTTCAGAGTCGTCGAGGCGTCGCCCACGCGGATCGACCGCGTCGAGATTCGGCCGTGGCCCGCGCCTGAGGCCCGCGAGGGGGGCGAGCCATGACGGGCATCGAGGTCATGCTACTCATCGGGGTGGTCGTCTTCCTGTTCACCGAGAGTTTCTTCTCCGGATCCGAGACCGCTATTGTGTCGGCCGACCGCGCGCAACTGCGCGCGGCCGCGCTCGAAGGCGACCCACGCGCAACCGTGGCGGAACGGCTGCTGTCGCGCGTCGAGACGGTCCTCGGCACGACGCTCGTCGGCACGAACTTCGCCGTCTCGACCTCCACGTCCCTGGCTTCACTGCTCGTCGCGCACTACGTTCCCCAGCAATGGGAGACGCTCGCCACGACGGCCGTCATGACGCCGTTGATTCTCATCTTCGGCGAGATCGTCCCCAAGTCGATCTGCCGCGCCAATGCGTACCGGCTGACCCTCTTCATCGCCCGGCCGTTGCGCTACGCACAGCTTGGCCTCTATCCGTTCGTGTGGTTCGTGAGCAAGGTTGCGGACCGGCTGCTGCGCGTGGTCGGGGCCGGCAAGATCGATACGGAGCACAGCCTCAGCCGCGAGGAACTGGTCGTGCTGGCTGAGATTAGCCAAGAGCACGGCGCGCTCGCGCCCCAAGAGCGCCGCATGATCGAACGCCTCTTCGCGCTGAACGAACGCCCAGTGAGCACGGCCATGGTGCCGCTTGTCGACGTGGCCGCGGTCGACGCCACGGCCCCCTGCAACGCGGTCAAGGAGTTGGCCGCGCGGACGGGTTTCGCGCGCTTCCCGGTGTATGAAGGCCGCGTCGACAACATTGTGGGCATCGTCGCGCTGGTGGACGTGCTGTTCGCGGAAGCTCGCGGGGAGGACACGGCCGAGTCGGGGCTCGCGCCGTTCATCCGGCGCGATGTGATGTTCGTGCCGGAGACCAAGCCCATCGGCCCGCTGCTGCGCGAGTTGCAGACCAGCCGCACGCCCATGGTCGTGGTGGTCGACGAACACGGGGGCGTCGTCGGCATGGTGTCGCGGGAGGACATCGTCGAGGAAGTGGTAGGCGACATCCGCGACGAGCGCGACCGCGCGCCGACGCTCGTCTCGACGCAGGGCGGCCGCGCATTCGAGTGCGAGGGCCGGATGGAGATCGACGACCTGGCGGCCGCGCTCGAAATCACAATCGACAAGGAGGGGTTCGAGACGGTTTCGGGACTCGTGATGAAGCTCGCGGGCCGCATCCCCCAAGCCGGCGATACGTTCGAGTTCGAGGGCACGCGCATCGAGGTGCTCGACGCGGACCGACGCCGCGTCAAGCGCGTACGGTTCGTGAGGGAGACGGAAGGGGAGTGACGGCCAACAGGGCCGCGCCGGGCGATCTCACCCCGCCGCGATGACCGGCTGCCCCTCGATGGAGCCCTCCACGACCATCTCGAGGAACACCTGCTCCCCAGTCGCGAGCTTGCCCTCCCGCTCGTTCACGCGCAGAAGAATGCCCGCCGTGTCCGTGCCGTAGAGCGGCGCCTTGCGCTGGAGGATCGTGGCGATGGCGCGCTCCGCGTACGTGCGCGCGTCGGCGATGGTCTCGAACTCACGCTTCTCCTGCGACGTGTGCACGAGGTAGTCGCCCACGTCGCTCGGGCGAATGGTCGCCCGCTCGGACACGACGACCTTGCTCGTGATCGCACCGATCGCGTTCGCCACGTCCGCGTGCTCCGGGATGAGCACCTGGGCCGAGAGGAGTTCGGCCACGGCCGGCATGAAGGACTGCGCCGGCGCGCCGATGCCCACGATGGGCTTGCCCACCTCGAAACGGCACGCAAACTCGTCGCCGCGCTTGCCCTCGAATAAGTTGTCGAGGAACAACCGGCACACGTCGCAGGATTCGAGCGCTTTGGGATCGGCGGACAGGCTCACGTAGCGCCGAATGATCTCCATGCTCAGCCGGCGCACGATCTCTCGGCGAATGCGCTCCGCAACCTCCTGGGCCGGCTGATGGAGGATCGTGGCGAGGATCTCCATCGCCTTGGCGGCCGCGCCTCGGTCCCAAGCCACGTACTCGCCGTCGTAGTGGAGCACGTACGTCGGCGTGGCTGCGGCGCGGCGCACGTAGCCCAACTCCTCGAGGCGCTTCGTGCGCAGCAGCGACGGCGCCATGTAACCAAGCTGGCGCGTGAGGTCCAGGCGCGAGCGCGGGCCATGGGCCAGTGCGTCCGCGATCTCGCGCTCGCGTTCGTCCAAGTGCGCGCGGCCGTTCGCCTGCACGAGCACGAAGAAGTCGAGGTGGTCGAGCGTGGGCGGGCTGTGCTCGGCCGCGGCGAGCACGCGGTCCAACTCCTCTTCCACGTGTTCGGATTGGCTGGCCAGATACGCCAGCGGCACCACGCGTTGGGGGCCAAGCGTCATGTTGCCATCGCGGTCGAGGCTCACGAGGCTGTCGCCGCCCAGGCCGGTCGTGAGCATGTCCACCGCGTCGACGCTCGTGCGCCATGGGCCGACTTGCGCGCCTTCGGGGCTCACCGCGACGCGGCCGTCCTTGATCAGCGCGGTGTCGGTGGTCGTGCCGCCCATGTCGATGGCCACGGCCTCTTTCTCGCCGGTGAGGAACACCGCGCCGGTCGCGCTCGCGGCGGGGCCGGACAGAATCGTCTCGATGGGCCGCTGCCGCGCGACGCTCTCGCTCACGAGCGTGCCGTCACCCTTGACGACCATGACGGCCGCGTCGATGCCGAGGTGGCGCAGCGCGGCCTTGACCGAATCGATGAGCGACTGGATGACCGGCAGCAGCTTCGCATTCAACGCCGCGGTGTGGGCGCGCTTGATGAAGTCGAGCCGCGACGACAGTTCGTGGCCGCAGACGACGGGCACGGGCTCCGCTCCGGCCGCCTGCGCCACGTCCGCCACGAGCGCCTTGAGCCGCAGTTCGTGCTTGGGGTTCATCGTGCCGCCAAAGCCGGAGATTGCGATCGCGTCGACGTGGTCCTCGCCGATGAGCCGGGCGATGGCCTGGCGCGCGGCCGTTTCATCAAGCGGCGCGGTCTCGCGGCCGGTGATGTCGATGCGGCCGGGCACGATGCAGAGCGGGTTGACGTTGATCTGCTTCGCCGCACTCTCCAAGTGCGGCATGAGCAACAGGCCCACGCGGCCGCCGCGGCCCTCGACGATCGCGTTCGTCGCGAGCGTCGTGGACAAGCAGACCATCTCGATCTTGGCGAACTGATCCGCGTCGAGTTGCTGCACGGACGCCACGATCCCCACGGCGTAGTCGTGCGGCGTCGTGAGCGCCTTGGCCGTGCAGAGCGTCTGCCCGTGCTCGAAGTCGTACAGCGCGCTGTCGGTGTAAGTCCCTCCCGCGTCGATGCCAAGCCCCAGGCTCGGCCGGCGGGTGGCGGCTGTCTCGGCAGGAGCGCTTGCGGCCACTTCGATGATCTCATGGACCGGTCCCGACTGGCTCGTCACGTCGCTCCGCCGCTCCATGGGCACGGATTCGAACAGGTCGTTTTTGCCGGAGCCGATGACCTTGTGTCCCGGTGGCACGACGAGGAAATCGTCCCGCGGCCAGTCGCCGGCGAGGAGCATCTCGATCAGACGCAAGCTCCCCTGGAGGCGCTCGAACTCCCAGCCGACCTCGTCCGCGATCTCGCGCGTATACTCCGCGTACGTCTCGATCTCGCCCAAGCCATGGTCGATAAACGCGGCGCGGGAGTAGTTCTTCTTCCACTGGTCGAAGAAGCGCACGATGTACGCGGCGTTGTCGTCGCCAAAGCGCTTCGCGTAGCCGGCAAACTTCGGGTTTTGGCGCACCGCGGCCTCGTCGTCGAGCTTGCGCATCTTCATCTGCGGGCCGGACTTTTTCTCGAACCAGCCGGAGGTGATGTAGTACGTGCCGGGGTGTTCCGCGAACTGTCGGCGGTATTCGTGCCGCGAGCCGAGGAAGATCGCGATGCAGTCGTGTGCGCGGGGAATGACGATCGGCTTGGATTTGGCGCGCAGGCCCACGATGCCGCGGCCGCACATGCCGTAGCACAGCAGCACCGCGTCGAGCGGCTCCACGTCCGCCCGGTCGATGGCCTCCTGCGCGCGGCGGCGTAGTTCGTTGGGCGCGGCGTGCAAGCCGGCGTCGAGCAGTTCGATCTCGATTTCGTTTTCACAGCGCTCTGCCGCGGCTCGCAGTTCGCGGTCGAACACACCGCAGGCCAGCGCTTTCAGTCGTTGAGGCATGGGACATCCAAGGGGGGGTTATTCTTCGCGAGGCGAATCGGTCGGCTCCGGCGGGCTGGGCTCGCTGGAGTCATCGAGGCCTGGGAGGGGCGGGAGTGCTGGCGGAGGCTCGGCGTAGCGCGGCACTTGGCTGGCAGGCGGGATGACGCCCCCGGTGATCGTGTAGCGAAATGCCTGGTCGATGGTCATGTCCAACTCCACGACTTCGCGCTCAGGCACCATGATGACGTAGCCGGTGACGGGCGTGGGCGAGCTGGGGATGAAAATGCTCACCATGCGTTCGCCGGCCGCGCGGGCCACGTCTCGCATGCCGTCGCCCGTGATGAAACCAATGGAGTAGATGCCCGGCCGCGGGTACTGCACCGCCACGACGCGGTTGAATTTGACCGTCTCATCGCGGAAGAAGAAGGCCGTGAGTTGCTTCGCATGCGGGTAGATCGTCTTGACCACTGGGAATTGCGTCAGCATGCGGTCGCCGAGCGCGAAGAGCTTCCTGCCGACGAACGAACGCAGCGTGTGCCCCACGAAGTAGATCGCGACGCACGCGATCACGACGCCGAACAGCGTGCCGATGTAGCCGGGATACTTCTCATCGAGGCGCTTGTTGAACTCCTCTTGGTTTTTCACCCATTCCGGTTTCCAATGGAACACGCGCACAAGCATCCGCTTGCCGGCGTCGCTGCGGAACTGCCGCTTGATGAAGCGGTTCGTGGGCACGCCAATGGAGTTGTCGACAAATTTGTAGATCTGGATGAGGATGAAGATCGTGAGGATGGCCGGAAAGAGGGCGCCGAGGCCGGCCAAGAACGACCGCCTAAAGTCGGAGCGAAACGTTTCCCTTTTGCTCGCTGCCATGGTGCAAAGCCTGGTCAATGCCACGGAAAGAGTTTGGGGCCCTCAGGCCGCGCGATTCCACAGCGTATTGTACTTGCGCTTGCGCGTTGGATCAAGACGCACCGGCTGTCTCGCGCCGGTGAAGGCGCGCGAGTGCGCGGCGATGCTGCTGACGGCGAAGCAGAACTTGCGCGCGCGGGCGAAGCGCTTGTGCCCCGGCGCAGCGCCGCGTTTCGGACACGTTTGATTCGGCTTCCTGGTTTGGGAATGGACCGTCGCGCCGCGGTTGGGCTTCAGTCCATCACGAGAGTATTCCAGCCTTGCCTGGCCACCTCTTTTCCGCCAATCGCCCTACGCGGAACTGTTCCCGCACAGTTTGAAACGTGTGTCAGAGCTGTGCGGCATTGTTTGTTTGACAATGATACTGCCCTATGGTATACCAGGACACGTTGCTAGCACAAGTTGTTGTGGTATTGGCGTCTTTTCGGCGCACATATCGCATGTTGTGGGCCTAAGGCTCTGGGCTACAAGCACTTGTGCGAGACGGCTCGAATTCGCCGCGGAGGCCTATTCCAGCGGCCGTGGAGCCGTGCGAGGATTGAAGAGTACGAGCCACGGGTTCTGTCCACGATCATTCGGCATTCGCCGGAGAGAGATAATGGCAAATAAGGTTAACCCGCCCACCGGCCAGAAGACGACAACGCCAAAGGACCGGAAGGCTGCTTACAAGCCTCGGCGCCACGTGGGCTCCTCGGCGGACTTCGTGCAAACAGCGCCGGTCATCGGCAGCACTTCGCTGCCGCCCAAGCCGACGATCACGCCCACCCTCGAGGGAAAGTCCGCATCTGCCCGGTCAGAGGCTGAGCCCAAGCCTGAAGCCCAGGCGCCGCAGCCGCTGCCAGCAGCGCATGAGCCGGTCCGATCCGACTCTGGCATGTTCACGTTCCGCATGAAGCAAGAGACGCTGGTGCTACTCGCGTTGGTGGTGTGCAGCCTCCTGCTCGGAGCCTTCATCCTCGGACATCGGGTGGGCAAGTTCCGAGCGGAATCGAAGATGGCCCGCGAAGACTCCGCGCGTGCGGCGAAGAAGGCGGTCTCGAACAAGGGCACGCTCTCGTCTGGATCTCGCAAGACGGCGAACCGCGTGATCCAGATCGGATCGCGCAACCCTGCGCTGCCCCCGACTCCCACACCGAAAAAGCGCACTCCGGCCGCCGCGCCGGCAGGCACCTCAGGGGTCTGGACCCTCTGCGTCATCACCTACACGGCCTCACAGGAGGATCGTGCGGAGCAACTCAGGCGCGTGCTATCCGAGGCCGTCCCGGCGCAGTACAAAGTATTCATCAAGCGCAGTGGCAACCGGCGCCTCGTCTGTGTGGGGCACTTCAACTCGTCGCGGGATCCCGTCCTCATGGAATTGAAATCAACGGTGAGCAAGCTGAAGTTCGAAGGCAAACAGCAGTTCCGGGACTGCTACCCGGTGCGGCTCAAACAGTAGGCGGGCGCTCGGGCATCTGGAGACGGCAGGGCGGGGATTTCACTCGCGCACGTATGCAGGCCTTGGCATGGGGGGGCGACGGCCTGCTCTTTACCCACATTTCAAGGATGGCTGCGGCGGGTGCCGGGGACCAGGAATCCCAACGGGATTCCGTCCTCCAGCCCAGGGTTGCGAGCGAAGCTCGCTACCCTGGGTCGGTTGAGCGCGGTGCCCCACCCCCTTCCCTCTGCCTTTCCGATCCCGCACTTGCGGGATCGGAAAGG
>JAJRTI010000974.1 GCA_024278415.1 Planctomycetota bacterium
GACCTGCTTCGCGGTGCCGAGTCTTTGGCTACCGCCTGGCACGGCCGGGCCGAATTTGCCGCCGTCCTTCTCCGCAAGCGCCGCGAAGGCAGCACCACTCCTGAACACATTGAAGCCCTCGACCGGCAGTTCCAACACGACCGCCAGCAGGGACTGATCCGGTTCCTGCCGTTGAGTGAAGCGGTTATGGGCCGCCTGGAATCCGCCCTGCGCGCCGCCCCTGCGGAAACGACCCTCCGCGCGGCCGACGCACTTCATCTCGCCTGCGCGGCCGAGCACGGATTCAAGGAAGTCTATTCCAATGACCGCCATTTCCTCGCTGCTGCTAAGCTCTTCGGCCTGCGAGGAGTCAACGTCATCGGCGACCAGGAGCCATGACCCTTCTGGAGAACCGGCAATGAAACACGCCCTTGGATTCGCGGCGGATGACAGTTTTGGCCGCGGACACCGAACAATCACCCGCCGCGGTTTCCTCCAAACCGCCGCTTCCAGCCTCATCGCCGGGCCGCTGGTGGCGCGCTCGGCTCGCGCGGCTTCGCCCGCGAACAGCCGCCTCGCGGTCGGCCTCATCGGCATCGGCGCGATGGGCAGGGGGCACCTGAACTGGTGCCTCGGCCAGCCGTCCGTGCAGCTTGTCGGCGTGTGCGACGTGGACAAGGTCCGCCGCGACGACGCCCTGCGCCGCGCGGACGAGCGCTACGCGGCCCTGCGCAAGAAGGGATCGTACAAGGCCTGCGTCGCGTACAACGACTACCGCGACCTGCTCGCCCGCGACGACCTCGACGCGGTGCTCATCGCCACCCCGGATCATTGGCACACGCTCATCTCGGTGGACGCGGCTAAAGCAGGCAAGGATATCTATTGCGAGAAGCCCGTCACGCTCACGATTCAGGAGGGCCAGCGGCTGGTCGAAGTCGTGCGCGAGTACGGCCGCGTCTTCCAGACGGGCACGCAATACCGCTCGATGTATCGGACGCGGCGCGTGTTGGAATTCGTGCGCGGGGGCGGGCTGGGCAAGATCAAGCAGGTCTTCGCGCTGTGGTCGAAGAGGTACGGTTCCTACGCGCCGGTCAATCCGCCGTTGCCCGCGGAGCCTGTGCCCGAAGGACTCGATTGGAACCTCTGGGTGGGCCCGGCGCCGTGGCGCCCCTACAACAGCCGTTACCATCGCGACCCGATATCGGGCGTCGTGCCGTGGGCATTCTGCGAGGACTTCGGCGCGGCCTCGGTCACGTGGCATTTCTCGCACAGCGCGGACGAGATTCAGTGGGCGCTTGGCGTCGAGCGAAGCGGCCCAACCGAGATCGTCCATCCCAGCAGCGGCGAGTTCCCGACGTTGACGTTCCGATACGCCGACGGAACGTTGCTGCATCTGGTCGACCATTGGGGACAGGTCAAGAGCCCATACAAGGCCGTGCCTGCCGGGGCTCGATTGGCCGGGAACTTTGGCGCGGTCTTCGTTGGGGAACGCGGCTGGGTCACCACCATGTACGGCCGCGGCGTGCGCTTCGAGGGCGAGCCTGAAGACATCTTCCGCGAGATGCGGCTGGACAGTCGCGTGGTGAGCGGAGCGAACAACCATCATCAGAATTGGCTCGAATGCATTCGCACCCGCGGTGTCACCAGCACCGACGAGGAGATCGGCCACCGGGCGGCGGCGCTCGGGCACCTCGCGATCCTCGCGTTCAAGCTGCGCCGGTCGCTGAAGTGGGACCCGACGAAAGAGGAGTTTTTCAACGATGACGAAGCAAACCGCCTTCGGTCGCGGGCCATGCGAGAGCCGTGGAGGTTGTGATATGGGGCAGATAAGACGGATCGGACCGATGCGACTGTTGGTTGTCGCCGCGCTGTGCGCGCTGCCGCGCGTGGCGTCGGCGAAGGTCGTGGCCATCCCGCTCAACGACTACACCCGGCTCGGGCAGCGGTTCACCGCCGGGGTGGCGTTCGACGCGCTCGAAGTCACCGTCCCAAGCTGGCTCGACGCGGAAGGGGGACTGACGCTGGCGCTTTGGGATTCGCCGCAGCGCAAGAAGGCCTTCGGCCGACAAGCGTTCACGAACATTCGCGACAACGCGTGGGTTGCGCTTCGGTTCGCCAGGCCGCTGCCGGCGGGCGCGTACTATTGGGAGGTCAGCGACCGGACCGGCAAGACGCGAGTCGGGCTGTGGGCGGACATCCTCCCGAACGAGACGGACGACTGCATCTATCTCGATGGCAAGCCGGACCGCAAGAAGCGCTTCCGGTTCCGTACGACGCCGACGGCTTTTCCGTATACGGACACGCAGCAGATGCTCGCGGTGCTCAAGTCCGATGCGCCGGCCGCAACTCGCATCGAGGCGGCCCGGCAGTTGGCCGCGATGGGCGGCGCAGAGGCAGTCCCCGAGTTGGCCAGGCTGTTGACGGACGCGAAGCGCTCGCACCTCGCCCGCTTCGCTTTGCAGGCCATGCCGGGCCCGGACGCGGCCGCGGCGCTTCGGCATGCCGCGCCCGCGCTCAAACGCGCGCTCTTGATTGGCGTAATCAACTCCCTGGGTGAGCGGCGCGACGCCGAATCCGTCGGTCTACTTCGCGGTTTGCTCAGGGATACCGATCCGCACATCGCCCGAGCAGCCGCCGAGGCCCTCGGAAAGATCGGGACACTGGACGCGGCCGACGCACTCGAAAAGGCAATGGCAAACGCGCCGGCCAAGGTGCGCCCCGCGGTGCATCAGGGTCTCCTCGACTGCGCGCAACGCTTGGCCGCAAGCGGCCGACGCAGCCGCGCCGCGGCGCTGTATCACGCGCTCCGCAATAGCGAGACGTCCCCGGCCGCGCGGGCCGCGGCCATGCGCGGGGCCATCCTGGCTCGCGGCGCCGCGGGCGTGCCGCTCCTGCTCAAGCAAATCGAAAGCGACGACTCGGACAGGGCCCTCGTCGCGCTCTGGATCGTGGCCCGCGAGTTGCCAGGTGCGGAGACGACGCGCGCGCTCACCGACGAACTCTCAAAGCTCTCCCTCGCGAAACAGGCCATGCTCGCTCGCGCGTTGTGCTCACGCGGAGACGAGGCTGCTCTGCCGGAGTTGCTGCGGCTGGCAGCGAAGGGACAGAAGAATGTCCGCCTGGCGGGCGTCCGCGGACTATCGCAGATGCCGAACCCGGCCGTCACGGCCGCGCTCGTGGAGATGTTGAGCGATCCCGACAAGGAGATCGCCGACGCGGCGCAGCAGGTGCTGGTCCAGTTGCGGGGCAATGGCGTGGATGCCGCCGTGACGAAGGTGCTCGAACGCGGCCCGACACCCGTCCGCCTGCGTGCGATTCAACTTCTCGCCGCGCGGCGAGTGTTCGACGCGCGGCCGCAATTGCTGGACGCCGCTCGAGACGACGACCCGGAGGTGCGTCTCGCGGCCCTGAAGGTACTGAGAACCTTGGCCGGCCCGGCCGACGTGGACTCGCTGCTCAGTATTCTGCTCAGCGCGGGCGCGCCCCGAGAGACGGAGGCCGCGAAGCGGGCGCTTCTCGCCGCGAGCAGAGGTATCTCCGACACTGGCCCGCTTGTCGCCAAACTCGTCTCTGCTCTGCCGAAAGCCCAGCCGCGCCTCAAACAAGCGATCCTCCGCGTGCTGCACCACATTGGCGGAAACGAAGCGGGCAACGCAATCCTCGCCGCCATTGACGCCCCTGACGCGAGCGTGAAAGCCACGGCACTGCGACTCCTCGGCGAATGGCGGAGCGCGGAGTTGGCGCCCGCTCTCCTGCGCCTGGCCGCGGCCTCGGCCGACGCGCACCGGCGGTTGCTCTGCCTGCGAGCCTATCTCCGTTGGGCTGGGCGTCCGACCCTATCGGATGAGGACAGGCTGTTCATGTGCCGAATGGCCGCGCCGCTCGTGGGCCGCCCAGAAGAGACGAAGCTGCTGCTGAGCACGTTGGGCCGTCTTGCCACGCCCGACGCCTTGCCCCTGGCCACGCCCCATCTCGACGACCCGGCGACTCGCCGGGAGGCCGCCTCCGCCATACTGGCCATCGCGGGGAAGCTGTCCGGCGGCGCCGACGCAACACTGGTCCAGGCCCTTCGAAAGGTTGTGCAGAGCGGGGCAGGCGCCGACCTCGCCAGCCGCGCGCAAGCGCTGCTCGCAAAGCGGCAGGCCCGCAAGCGCTGAAACCTCCTCCCTGCTGGCTGCTCCCCCACTCCGCGCGGAAGCACGCCTTCGCACCGTGCACCTCGTATCGGCTCCCGCATGGATTCGGTGAGAAACGCGGGCTAGTTCGAGGCCCTGCGCCCCGCCATCGCGTGGACGGCCGCCTGCACGACCAGCGCGACGCCCACCCAGCACGCGGCCGCGACGAACGTTGCGCGGAGTGATACGGCCCGGGCGAACGCGCCGCCGAGGAAGGGGCCCGTTGCGACGGCTGCGCCGATGAGCGTTTCGTGCACGCCCATGTTGCGGCCGCGGCGGACCGGATCGGCGAGGCCGTAGTGCATGCTCGACACGTACGTCATCGCCCGGCCCAGGCCCAAGAGGATCATCGCGCACGCGAACGCGGCATAGCTCGCGCCGAACGCGATCAGCGAGAGCCCCAACGCACCCAGCACCTGCATCACGCACGACGGCCACACGCGGTACTGCCACCACCCGCCCCGGCAAACGAACCGAGACGCGATGGCCTGGGACGCCACAATGATCGCGAGCACGAACCCGATGGCCCGATCGGGAAAGTGCATCACGTCCGTGGCGTTGAGTTCTCGCGCAAGTTTGGGGAAGAGCGAATACACCACGCTCGAGGCCGACCAGATGGCGAAGTTGGCCAGCCAGCCCAAGTAGAGAAATCGGCCATTGTCCACGCGCACTGTCGCGGCCTCTGCCGCGGCCTCCTCATGGCTCGGCAGCGCCGGCAGCCCGCACCGCGTCACCCACGGCAGATAGAGCCCCAATCC
>JAJRTI010000975.1 GCA_024278415.1 Planctomycetota bacterium
CCGAAATGGATCGTGCAGAACGACTCGCGTGTGGCCGTCGCGGTGCGGCTCTACGTCAACGGCCAACGGCGTCCCTTGATGAAGACGCATCCGGAATCCGCGTTGTACGACTCCCCGCCGCCTCCGGGTTCCGACGCGCTCATCATGCCGCGCTTCGACCACACGAAGGACACGCGCAATCGGCCGCCGAACATGACGATTCTGTCGTCGTACATCGACCTGCCGCCAGGCGAGACGGAAGTGGCCGTGGAAGTGCGGCCCGTGGATTCGCGCTCCGAATCCGCGCCGATCCAACTCGTGCTTTACGATTTCACGAACACCAACGCGCAAGAGTTCTACAAGCTTCTGCGCCGGTACTTTTTTGTCGGTGACATTGGGGACATTTTCGAAACGCTGGACTTCAGCCGCAACTACTTCGACCATTGGGCCGAATACTCGTCGCTTTACGACGGCCCGGAAGGCGGACGCCGAGGAGGGTATTGCTCCATCAGCGACGAGCCGCCGTTGCACCACTTCCTGTGCATGGCCGCGCTCACGCTGATAGGCGACCGCATATCGAGCATCAGCTTCCTGTACCTCGCCGAGTTGAACCTGATTCTGTGGGCGCTGGTGTGGATTGCGGGCAACGGGCGCCGTCTTCACGCGTTCGCCACGGCCCCGCTTTTCGGCGTGATCTGTGCATATGCCACGCTCGTGCGGTTCGGCGTGGAATCGAACATGCCGGACACCCTCTTTGCTCTTCTGCTGCTCGTCGGCATAAAGCTCGCTCTGGACGGCCGCTGGCGGATGTACGTGTTGTTCGCCGCGCTCGGATTCTGGACGCACATCCCAGCACCAGGCGCCGCGGTCATCTTTGGCGTCGCTTACGCACTCGCGAACCGGGACTGGCGCGTCTCGGCGAAGTGGACCGCCGCGGCGTTGGCCGCGATGGTTGGAGTGCTGGCCATACGCTTCTCGGTCACCGCCCTGCTCGCCGATTGCCACCGTGCGCTCTACACCGGCCAAGGCCTGTTCATGACGGGCGGCACCCGGCATCTCAATCTTCACCGCTTCCTAGAAACTGGCGACCTGCGCGCGCTCGCGAAGTTGTGGCCAACGGCCAAGGAATACACCTTCGCCGTGTTCGCGGTATCGTGCTTCCTGCCGTTCGCGGGGCTGATCAAGAAGAACCGCGCGGCGTGGACGCTGTGGCTCTTCGCGGCGTTATACCATCTGGCCATGTGCTCGCTCGACGAACTGCGGGCGCATCACATTGGCCCGCCCGTGTTCGCGTTCGCCGCGGCCGGAGTGATGGCTCTGGCAAGCATCGAAGGCAAACACCGGCGCCGCATCGCTCTCGCGGCCAGCCTCGCGGCCGCGGTCCTTGGCATCGCGCTGTGCCTGCGTTGGGGCCCCGATTACACCGGCGTGTTCTCCGCGCATCCCTTAAAACTCATGACCCATCCTTCCAACGTGGCGAACGTGTTTCGGGCCGTGCTGATCCCCGACTGGTGACGGCGCCGCGACGAGCACAAGACGAGTACCTTCTGCGCATTGCGGAGCCATGGCATGAGCGCACTCGACGCGATCCGCCGGAAGCTAAGCGGCTACCGGCTCCTTGTCGTGCCGTACTGCCACGCGGACTGGGCATGGACGCATAGCCGGCGCTGGCACGAGTCGCGCTACGTGAAGGTCTTCGAGGATATGCTCGACATCCTCAACGCGCAGGACGCGCAAGGCGTCGCGCCGGATGCGCCACACGCGTTCCGTTGGTACATGGATGTGTACGCGCCACAGCTTGCGCCATTCCTGAGGGCAACACCAGATCGATTCGAGGAGCTGCGCCGGCGCGTGGCCGAGGGACGCATCGCGGTGTGCGGGGGGTACGCGAACATCCGCGTGAACCACGCGGCTGGCGAGACGCTGGTGCGAAGTCTGGTCTACGGCCGGCGCACGTTCGCGAAGCTGTTCCCCGAGGCCGACCTCAGCGTTCACTCGGACCTCGTCGACGTCGCGGCCGCGCATCCGCAGTTGCCGCAGATCCTGTCGCTGGCCGGGTATCGCGGCTACCAGTTCTGGCGCCCCCACGAAGCGCTGGATGCCAAGGGCGTGCCACACCACTTCGTGTGGGAGGGGCTTGATGGCACCCAGGTTCTGTGCAGCCGCGGCTGCTACTCAGGCATCAACACTCCCCGCTACGCGCCCGCCGACTTCCGCGAGCGTTGGGACGACGTCGTCGAGTTCTGGTGGCAGGACCTCCTCGAGTCCAAGGCCGAGCACTCACCTGTGGATCTGCTCTGGCTCCAACACGGTTCGGACGACAGCCGGCCGTTACGGACCGGATGCCAGACGGACGAGCCGCTCGCGTTGCTGGGCCTGATCGAAGAGTGGAACAGGCGCGAGACATCGACCCTGCGTTTCGCAACGCCGGTCGAGGCGTTCCGCGAGCTTGAGGCCATGCGCGGCCGCTTGCCCGTGGTCCACGGCACGCTCGACCCCTGTGACGTATCACACAAGGCCGCGCTGCTCGGCGCGCAGGGCCTATGGCGTCTCCGCTCCCAATGCGCTCGCGCGATCGCCGTCGCGGAGATGCTCGACTCGCTCGCAATGACAAGTGACCGGTGCGAAGGCAGCCCCCCCGCTCCGGAATCTCCTTGGCCGGAACAGCTCTGGAAGAACCTGCTGATCTTCTCCTGCCACGCGACGCAATGGGGCTTCCAAGAGGACTTCGACCGCTCCCTCGCGCTCGCGCAGTCCACGCTTTTCCGTGCGCGCGAGCGGCAGCAGTCCGCGCTCGACGTGCTCATCACGCGAATAGCGTATCCTGACAACACGGTGGCCGTGCTGTTCAATCCCCTGCCCTATGCGCGGGTCGCCACTGTTCCCTTGCGCGTGTCGTTCGTGGACTCGGAGCACGGCGGCGCGCCCGAGGCCGTGCGGTTGGTCGATGGCCGCGGCGAGGATGTGCCATGCCAAGTGGCTGGCCGAGTCTCGCGTGGCAGTACGCCATGGGAGCTAGACACGCTCGTGCAGATGACGCTTCCCGCCGGTGGCTGGAACGTGGTCTGCATGCGCGAGGGCGCGCCAATCGCGCTCGCCGAGGGCGTCTCCGAGCCAGACAGGCTTGAGAATGAGTGCCTCGCGCTGCACTTCGATCGCGGCCGGCTCACGCGCATCGTCGACAAAAAGCCAGGCGTGGAATGGCCCGCGCCTGGCGCGACCCCTTTCGGCCATCTGCGCGCGTACGACGTAGACACGACCGGCCAACTCTACATGGGGCCGGTCGTGGGCCAGCACGATGCGCAGTGGGAGTCGTGCGAGGCCGTTGAGTCCGGGCCTGTGCGATGGTCTGTAAGAGCAGAAGGGAGCGTAGGGCCACACCGCGCGGCGCTCGAAACGCGGCTGTACCGCGGGGAGAGGCGCGTCGAGTTCCATGCCACCATCGACTGTGTCGGCCTGTGCGGCTTCATCGCGTCGCACATGCCTCTGCCGGGCTCTGGCCGTCTGCACGGCGACATGCCATTCTGTGTCGAGGCGAAAGACCTGGAGCAAGAGCCCTACGTCGGCATCGAGCGCCAGCGGCCGGGCTCGTTCATTGCGCAGAGCTTCGTGGATTGGTCGGACGGCCAGCGGGGCATGGCGTACGTGTCCCACGACGGCGACCGCTACTACGTGCACGACTTCGAGCCGAACACGATCCGCCACATCCTCATCAACGCGTTCCCCTGGCCCAACACCGGCTGGGAGCAACACATCAACCCTCTAACCGACTGCGTCGGCCGACACGAGTTCACGTACAGCATCGTGCCCCACGAAGGCGACTGGCAAGACGCGCGGCTATGGCAACTAGCGGGTGAGTTGCGAGACAAGCCACTGCTCGCATGGCCCGCGGCCGGCGGCGCCCTGCCCCCCTATCACTCGCTCTTTTCGGTCGAGCCAGGGAACGTGACACTGTCGGCGCTCTACACCGAAGGAGATCGCGTGCTGGTTCGCGTGTTCGAGAACGCCGGGCACGAGACTGAGGCGACGATTGCGCTGCCATTCGAGGCACAAGACGCGCGGCAGGTCGACTTGCTGGGCAAGCCGATCGACGCGGCCGCGCCACGCGTCACAGGCCGCCAGATCATGCTGCGCCTAGGACCGTGGCAGATTGCGACGGTGGCTGTTGGTCTTTGCGAGCCACAGGATCCCCACTAGTGTCGTATCACATGTGTGATGTCACTTGCGAATTTAGGGCAGAAGCCATGCCCTTGCGCCGATCCCTTCACAAAGCGGGCTTCACCCGCAACCGAAACGGCACGCGCGGCGCGCCTTTTTGGAGTGCGCCGGCAGAGCCCGCCGCAAGGCGGGCGGCGACGGCGCTTTTGCTGCATGCGCGCGGCTTGCGCGAATTTGCGTTCGCGTA
>JAJRTI010000976.1 GCA_024278415.1 Planctomycetota bacterium
CGGGCAGCCTCGTGGCCACGCAGTTCCACCCCGAGCGTTCGGGCCGCATCGGGCTTCAGCTCCTCGACAACTTCTGCCAGTGGGACGGCACATGCTGACCAAGCGCATCATCCCCTGCCTCGACGTCCGCAACAAGAAGGTCACCAAGGGCGTCAAGTTCCAGAACAACGTCGTCATGGGCGACCCCATCGAGATGGCGGTCGCGTACAGCGACGGCGGCGCGGACGAGCTGGTCTTCTACGACATCACCGCGTCCGCGGAGCGCCGGCCCATCGACATCGACATGGTCGCGGAGGTGGGCAAGGTCGTGCACATCCCCTACGCGGTGGGCGGCGGTATCCGCGAGCTGAAAGACATGCACGACGTGCTGCTCGCCGGCGCGGAGAAGGTGTCGGTGAACTCGCTCGCGGTCATGCACCCGGAGATCATCGCCCAGGGCGCCAAGGCGTTCGGGTCGCAGTGCATCGTGCTCGGCATGGACCCGGTCAAAGCCGAAGGCTTCCCGAGCGGGTACGAGATCACCATTCGCGGCTTCCGAGAGCGCACGGGCTTGGACGCGCTCGAATGGGCCAAGCGCGCGGAGGACCTGGGCGTGGGCGAGATCGTGGTCAACAGTGTCGACGCGGATGGCACGCGGCAGGGCTTCGAGTTGCACCTCACGCGCATGATTGCCACCAGCGTGGGGATCCCGGTCGTCGCGTCCGGCGGCGCCGGCACGCCGCAGCACCTCGTCGACGTGTTTCAGCAGGCGAGCGCAGACGCCGCGATCATCGCCGGCATGATCCACACGGGCGACTACGAGATCAAGCAGATCAAGGACGAACTGGTCGCGGCCGGCGTGCCGACGCGGATGCACTGGTGAGGGATACGGTGGTCAATGACCAATGACCAGTGGAGTGCGGTTCCGCATGTGCGGGAACGCCGCTTTAGCTTTTCGCCTGTGGCTGGCGAACGGCTCGCGCGTGTGCGGATGCAAAGCAGCGCTTCGCGCTGCCAGCCAAGGCGCCGCCGAGCCGGCGCATTACACAACGGAGCGCATCGACAACATGTGGCCCCGATATTTGCGCTAAGGAGACAAGGTGGGCTGCGCCCACAACCCCGGAGCGCAACGCCTTCGCGTTCCGACGGACGGCCTCGGCGGGCAACGATTATTCCGGAGTTCGCGAACTCCGGAATGGTCCCATGTCTCGCACTCTTCCTGGGGGCGCGGGCAGAGGGATAGCGCCCTGAGGATGGCCGGCTTGGCCCCACGCGAACCACGCGTCCGCCTGCTTTGACATCCCCTGCCCCCGGAGCTATTCTCGCAGCCGATCCGCCAGGCGTGGACCGCCTGGCCTGCCCCCGGTATCCATCACTGCCCGCCAGACAAAAAGGGAGTGGCCAACATGCCCATCGCCAAGGATCCATTCGGCGCTGCCGACGGCCAAGCCGTCGACCTCTACACGATCACTAACACCCACGGCATGACCCTGCGCGTGGCCACGTATGGCTGCATCATCACCGAACTGCACGCGCCCGGCCGCGACGGCAAGATGGGCGACGTGGTGTTGGGGTTCGATGCGCTCGACAAGTACCTCGCCGGCCACCCCTACTTCGGCGCGACGATCGGCCGGTTCGGCAACCGCATCGCCCGAGGCCAGTTCACGCTCGACGGCGTGGACTACCAGCTCGCGACGAACGACGGCGACAACCACCTCCACGGCGGCGACAAGGGCTTCGACAAGATGGTGTGGCAGGCTGAGGAAGCCGGCGACGCGGCGATTCAGTTCTCCTACACGAGCCCAGACGGCGAGGAGAACTACCCCGGTACGCTCACGGTCCACATGACCTATCAGTTGACCGACGACAATGAATTGCGCATCGACTATGAGGCCACGACCGACAAGGCCACGCCGGTGAACCTGACCAACCACAGCTACTTCAACCTGGCCGGCGAGGGCGCGGGCGACATCCTCGGCCACGTCCTCACCATCGAGGCCGATCAGTACACCCCGGTGAACGATGCGCTGATTCCCACCGGCGAACTCGCAAGTGTCGAAGGCACTCCGCTGGACTTCCGCGCGGCCACGCCCATTGGCGACCGCATCGAGCAGGCCGGCGGGTACGACCACAACTACGTGCTGCGAAACCAGACGGGCAACCTCGCGCGGGCCGCGCGCGTGGCCGAGCCCACGACGGGCCGCGTGATGGAGGTGTTGACGACCGAGCCGGGCGTGCAGCTCTACTCGGGCAACTTCCTCGACGGCGCATTGGCCGGCAAGTCGGGCCGCGTGTACCACAAGCACAACGGCTTCTGCCTGGAAACCCAGCACTACCCCGACTCGCCGAACCAGCCCCACTTCCCCTCGTGCATTCTGCGGCCGGGCGAGAAGTACAAGACGACGACGATCTACAAGTTCAGCGTCGAATAGCCGCGCGCATGGGATGCGCGCATCCGTCAGCGCATGGCCGAGCGCTCCCTCTCCTGTCATGCTGAGCGTAGCGAAGCATCTCGCTAGGCCCAATCGCCAATGGACAAGCCCTGCATCGAACTGCTCGCCGGGCCGGCGAACCCAGCGAAGAGCCAGCGCTTGCTGGAGCTGTGTGCGGAGCGCGTGCGCGAGGGCCGGGAGGGCAGCTTCCTCTTCATCGTGCCCTCGCCCCAGCGCGTGGAGCAGGTGAACGAACGGCTCCTGTCCGTCGCGCCACAGGGGTTCTTCAAGCCCCACGTGGATACGTTCAACGGCCTGATCGCCATGCTCTACGACCTGCTCGGCGAGCGCGCGGCGCCGATCTCGGACGCGGTCAAGGCCGTGCTCGTGCAGGAGATCCTCACGACCCACGCGGACCGCTTCCCCTTCCTCACGCGGGGCGACGGCTCCGAGCCGTTTCCAGGCCTCGTCGCCAAACTGTGCGACCTCATCGCCGACCTCAAACGCAGCCTCGTCGAACCCGCCCACCTCGCGGCGCGGGGCAAGAAGCTGCCGGGCCGGCAGCGGCGCAAGGCCGAGGAGTTGGCCGAGTTCTATCGGCTCTACCAGGAACGACTCCAGCAACACGAACTCATGGACGGCGAGGGGGTGTTCTGGCTGCTCATCGAGAGCCTGAAACGGAAGGACGTTCGCGCACGGTTGAGCCAGTTCGACCTCCTCATGCTCGACGGCATCCACGATCTGACGGTCGCAGAATGGCGCGTGCTCGAAGGGCTCGTGCAGGCCATCGACCACACGATCGTGGCCATCGACTACTGGCCCCAAGCCGGGGCTTCGGGCCGCGCGGCGGAGAAGCTCTACCGCGACCTCCTCGAAGCCGGCGCACAGGAAGCCCTCGTGCCGCCCCCCGAAGACTCCCCGCGGCGCGACGCGGCCGCGTCGGGCCTCTTCGCCATGCCGAGCGCGCTCCGCGAGCCGTGGGACTGCAAGGACAGTCTGCGCGTGTTCCGCTGCAACGACCGGCAGCACGAGGTGAAAGCGGCCGGCGAGCAGATCAAGGCGCTCGTGCGCGGCGGCGCGGATGCCCGCCGTATCGTCGTCGCCACCGCCGAATTGAGCCACTACACGCGGCTCATCCGCTAGCTGTTCACGCGCTACGGCATCCCAGTCGACGTGTCCGCAGGCCTGCCGCTCGCCCAGGCGCCGGCCGCGGCCGCGGCCCTGCAGGTCGTGCATACGGTCCTCGCGGGGTACCAACGCCGGCACGTGGTGAACTGCCTCCGCTCGCCCTATCTGCGCTTCGTCGCCACAGGCGAAACCGCTCCGCTCGAAGCCGGCGCGGCGGATTGGATCTCCCGCGAGGCCGGCATTCTGCGGGGCCGCGACGATTGGGCCAAGATGCTGAAACTGTACGAGGCGCGGCTCGCCGACGCGCCGGCGGGCGCACTCGGGCGCGAGCGGAACCTGCGTCGCGTCAAGTCCGCTCGGCCGGCCATCGAGCAATTCCTCGATCTCCTGGCGAAACTGGAGGGATCACACAAGCCGGAGGATTTCCGGCAACGCTTGCGCCAGGTGCTGGGCCGGCTGGACTTCCAGCAGCAAATCATCGCCGGCCGCGGCTTGGGCCTGTCCGCGCCGGACGTGCGCCGAGACACGGTGGCGTTCGACCGCTTCTGGCGTTGCGTGGACAGCGTGGTGTTCTGCACGCGCTTCGCCGAGCCGCGGAGCTACGGGCTCGCGGAGTTGCACGAGATGCTGGCGGCCGCGCTCGAAGAGATGCAGTTTCGGCCGGAACGCCGCGGCCAAGGCGTGAAGGTCGTGAGTGTGCGGGACGTGCGCGCGCTCGACGTGGACCACCTGTTCGTGCTGGGCATGGTCGAGGGCGAGTTCCCCCACGTGCGCGTGCGCGACATCTTCTTCTCCGAGCCCGACCAGGCGCGCCTGGGCCTAAAGGTCGAGCCGCACGTGGAGGACGAGGACCGGCATCTCTTCTACCAGTGCTTCGCGCGGCCTGCGGCATGTGTGACACTGCTGTGGCCGGCCACGGTCGACGGCCGCGACACGCTGCGGTCGCCCTTCATCGAAGAGGCGCTGCGGATCACGGACGTGGAGGAGGAAGCCCCGCCGGCGCCGGAGCGGCCACAGTCGATTCCCGATCTCCAGGTGCACGTGGGCCGCGCACTGTCGAAGCCGATGACGGAGGTGGACGCCATCACGCGGGGCGAGATTGCCGGGTGGCTGGAGCGCGAGCCGCAACTCGCCTGCCGCGCATGGCGCACCCTGCGCGCGCGCGACGAGCGCAGCGATTTGAGCCGGCTGTCTCGGCACCGGGGCTTCGTGGGCCCGGTGCTGGCCGACCATTGGCCCATGGACAAGCCGCGCTCGATCAGCCAGTTCGAGGCGTACGGCCGATGCCCGTTCGCGTTCTTCATGGAGCGTGTGCTCGGGCTCGTCGAGCCGGAGGAGCCCAGCGAAGACCTGTCCGCGCTCACGCGCGGCGACCTGCTCCACACCATTCTGAGGCGCTACTACGTCGAGCGCAGGGACGAAGGCAAGACGGCCCTTGGGCCGGACGACGACGCGGCGGCCGAAGGGAAACGCATCAAACGCATCGCCGAGGAGTTGTTCGAGAATCTTGACCGGGAGGGCCTGTTTTGGGAGGCGGAGTACGCACTCATCATGGGCGCGGACGCCCGGCCTGGCCTGCTCGACCGGTTCATCGAGTGCGAGATGGAGGACGAGACCGCCTGCCAGCCGGCCTTCTTTGAGGTCGCGTTCGGCGACGTGCCGTGGGCTGACTATGTGGATGCGACACTCCAGTTGCCGGCCCTCACGCTGCCTCGGAACGGCGAACCGGAGGCCACGCTCGTGGGCAAAATCGACCGCATTGATCTGGCCGACGGCGGCCGGTTCCTGGTGATCGACTACAAAACGAGCAGCCACATTCCAGGCAAGCAAGAGACGCTGGAGGGCGTGCATCTCCAGACGCCGGCGTACATCCTCGCGGTGCGGCAAGGCCAGCCCGACTGGCTGCCGGTGGGCGGCGTGTACTTCCAGATCCGCAACCTGAGCGACTTCGGCAAAACGCGGCCGCTCGCGCCCAAGTCCATGGAAGACGCGTACCGCGGGTCCAACGCGGCCAAGCCGCAATGGCTCAAACCGGAAGAGTTCGATGCGCTTCTCGACAAGTGTGAGGAGTGGATTGTGAAGTATGCGCGGTGGATCCGCGCCGGCAAGTTCCAGCCTATGAACCACTATCGCAACTCCGGATGCGCAACGTGGTGCCCCTATAAGCACGTGTGCCGCATCGACCCCGCGCGCATGACCGACGAGGCGGTTGTGGCGCTGCTGGAGGAGGACGCCTGACCATGCGACGCCTCACCACCAAGGACGGCCGCACCGTGATCGCGCGCCGGCTCCAAGAGGGAGACCGCGAGAAGCTCCAACAGTTCGACCGCGATCTGTCCGACGAGACGCGCTTCCTCTTCCCGCCGCACGCGTACGACGACGAAACGGTCGACGCGTACATCCGGCGCAACGCACGCGGCGACGACATCATCTACGTGGCGGAGTACGAGGGCAAGATCGTCGCGTACTTCTTCCTCTGGTACGCCAGCCGGCCCACCTGTCTGCTCGGCATCGGCATCGCCGACGCGTTCCAGGGCGTGGGCTTGGGCCGGCAGCTCATGGAGATTCTGATCGAGAGCGGCCGAGAGGCCGGCTGCGAGGCCATCGAGTTGACCACCGCGCCGGAGAACGCACGCGCGTTCGCGCTCTACCAACAGTGCGGGTTCGAGTCTCTTGGCGACGTGGAGAACCAGATGGGCGAGGGCAAAGTGCGCATCGAGCGGTGCATGTTCCTGCCGCTCAAGCCCGGGGCCACGCCCATGGAGGAGCCGCACGCACCGCCGGTGGGGTGAGTGGGCCCTTACCCGTTGGCCGTCCGCCTACGCGCCGCGTCGGCTGCATTGCCCGTCTCCGCAACCGTTGTTAGACTGTCTCCGCTTCGGCGCCAGACGACCCCCGACAGCCCAAGGAGGCTCCCATGCCCATCCGCGCTTATGTCTGCTCGCACACGCACTGGGACCGCGAATGGTACGGCACGTTCCAAGAGTTCCGCATGCGGCTCGTGCGGCTCACGGACAAGCTGCTCGACCTGCTCGCGGCCGATCCGGACTACCGCTACTGGAACTTCGACGGCCAGACCATCGTGCTCGAAGACTACCTCGATATCCGGCCGGAGCGCCGCGAGGAGTTGGAGGCGTACCTGCGCTCCGGGCGCATCCAGATCGGGCCGTGGTACGTGCTGCCCGACGAGTTCCTCATCAGCGGCGAGTCCATGGTGCGCAACCTCCAGCGCGGGTTCGAGCACGCGGCCGCGTACGGCCAGCGGCCCGGGCTCGGGTACACGCCGGACATGTTCGGCCACATCTCGCAGATGCCGCAGATCATGTCGCAGTTCGGCCTGAAAGTCTGCTTCATCTGGCGCGGGCTCGTGGGCCGGCCGCTGCCAACCGAAGTGGCCTGGCGCGCGCCCGATGGCAGCGAGATGCTCGCGGTGCGCGCGCAAGAGCACACCGGCTACTGCAACGCGACGTTTGTCATCGGCCATCTGCCGCCCGACGTGCGCGACGCGTTCCAGGAGCACGACCCCATCGTCGAGAAGCCGGAGATCGCGGCCCGCGCGCTGAAGGCCATCGCCGAGGACGCGCGCAAGCACGCGACCTGCGATGTCGTGCTGCTGCTCAACGGCGTGGACCACATGGAGCCGCAGCCGCAGTTGCCGGAGATCATGCGCCTGGCCAACGAGCAGTGCCCGGACATCGAGTTCACACACGCGACGTTCGGCGAGTTCGCGGACGCGGTGCTCGAAGCGGCCAAGCCCGCGGACGTGATCGTCGGCGAGCAGAAGGACACGTGCCTCGCGGAAAAGGCCGGCGGCATCGTGTTGCCCAACGTGCTCTCGTCGCGCATCTACCTCAAGCAGCAAAACCAGTCGTGCATGACCGCGCTCGAGCGCTGGGCCGAGCCCACGTCCGTCTTCGCCATGCTGCTCGGCTTCGACTACCCCGAGGCGTTCCTCGACAAGGCGTGGCAGTGGGTGCTCAAGAACCACCCCCACGACTCCATCGGTGGGTGCAGCGCGGACCCCATCCACGACCAGATGGAGACGCGGTTTCAGTGGGCGCAGGAGATCGCGGACAACCTGACCCAGCAGAACCTCCACAACATCACGTCGAAGGTCGACACGAGCGCGCTCGCGGACGGCGAGGCCGCGGTCGCGGTGTTCAACACGCTCAACTGGCCGATCACGGGAACCGTGGACGCGGTGATCGATCTCGACACGGGCTACCTCGCGCGCACCGGCCACGCGGTGCGGCCGGAGACCGTGCACGCGGCGGTGCGCAATCTCGACTTGCGCAACTGGGATGGGTCCAAGCCGGCGTACCAGCTCCGCGATGCGGAGTATTTGGTCGTGAACCAGAACTACCAGTCCAGCTTCGCCACCGCGCGGCAAGTCGTGCGATGCCGCGTCACGCTCGACGTGGACAAGCTGCCGGCGCTCGGCTACCGGCTCTATCGCTGCCGCGTCGCGGCCAAGCAGCGCATCGAGCGCGGCACGCTCTTCACCGCGGCCAACGTGATGGAGAACGAG
>JAJRTI010000977.1 GCA_024278415.1 Planctomycetota bacterium
GGCAAAAACGTGACAAATGTGTCAAGTTTTGTGAGACACTGGAGCGGAAGGCCTTCGCCTTCCGTCTCGTCTCAGGGCCAGTGCGGCGGAATGCGAAGGCATTCCGCCGCACCTCGACGGTTTGAGGCGAAGCTTCGCTAGTGCCTTAAGCATTCGTAACCGCGACGAAAAACAAGAAGTTGCGTAGGCTCTCTGCACAGCGCGCCATCGGGACGAGGCGTTACGGGCGTTCGGTTTGCGCCGTACGGGCCGCGGCGAGGCGTTGTGGAGTGCGGCGGCTTGACGCCGCTTTTCCTCGGCAGCGCGCGCATGTCTACGAGAAAGCAAATTCGCGCAAGCCGCGCGCATGCAGCAAAAGCGCCGTCGCCGCCCGCCTTGCGGCGGGCTCTGCCGGCGCACTCCAAAAAGGCGCGCCGCGCGTGCCGTTTCGGTTGCGGGTGAAGCCCGCTTTGTGAAGTTGTTGTTGACCTCTGCGCGGTCCGTTACAATCGTGTGAGTTGAGGGACGGCGCAGTGCGGCCGTATTCCGCGTTTGGGTAGGACCGCGAACGCGTCGTGATAGCGGCATGGGAACCAGGTCTAGCTGTTGAATGTGGTCTGTTTCGCGTCTGGTGGTTCACAACGTACACGGGTATTCGCCATGGCAGGTCAAACTCGCATCCGTTTGGTTTTGGGCGTCTTGTCGTGCATGCTTCTCAGTGCGGCCGGGCTCGGTGCGGAGGCCGACGAGGCTGAGGTGGCGGCCGTCCGCGCGCTCGTGGCGCAAATCCGTTTGCTCGATGCCGCGTGGCAAGCCAACCACGCCGCGCCGGTTCCGAAGGACGCGTGGCCTCTCCCTGCAGGGCCGGATGTCTATGTTTGGGAGGACATGAAAGCCGAGTCCAGGGCGTGGCGAGAGCGCTACATGTGGGAGAACTACGAACGCTTCGGCGTTCGAGACGCGAGATGGGACGACCAGGTCAAGGACCTCATCCCCAAGATCGCGGCCCACATGTCGGGATATTGGGAACCGCGGTTGTCAGGAGAGATGAGGGACAGAACCCGTGACCTCGTGGCGTCCGGATGCCGGGACCCGTGGGTGATGTACCTGCGCGGTTACGCTTTGGCGAAATGGAGCAATACGCAAGAAGATGCCGAGACGTTCGTGGCGCAGAGTTTGGACGGGCTGGAGAAGAGCAAGTATCCGCCGCTCTACAAGTACCACGCGGCGCGCTTGCTCGCAAAGCTTCAGAAGAAGCTGAAGACCGGGACCAAGCGCGAGCGCGAGGAGCTGGTCGCGCGCGCAATCAAGTTCTTCGCGGCCGCGTGCGGCCATGAGCTATTCACCAACGAAGGGCAGCGCTTCGGCGCGGAAGAGCTGGGGGCGTTCGAGTCGTGGCTGCCGATCGACCAGTTGGAGCGGTTGGTGGAGGAGATGCGCGGCACGCCTGGCGCGGACCCGTATCTGGTCGGATTGGCGGCCGGTTGGCTCCACATCCAGCGCGCCTGGAAGGTGCGCGGCACGGGCGTGGCGTACACGGTCACAAAGGAGGGCTGGCGGCAGTTCGGCCTGGAGTTGAAAGCCGCGCGCGAAGCCCTGACCGCGGCGCATACGCTCCACCCCGAGCTGCCGTATGCGGCCAACCTCATGATCACGGTGAGCATGGGCTCCGGAGGGACGCCTACGCCTCGCCAATGGTTCGACCGGACCGTCGCGGCCCAGTTCGACTACACGAATGCGTACGACCAACTGCTGTGGGCCTTGCGCCCGAGATGGGGAGGAAGCCATGCGCAGATGTACGCGTTTGGCTTCGAGTGTTTGAAGACGAAGCGATTCGATACCCAAGTTCCCACCAAGTACATTGCCGCGGTGTGGAGCATCGCGCGGGAGTTGGGTGGCCGGCGGGAGTTGTTTCGCCAGCCTGAAGTGTACGCGCACATGAGCGAGTTCTACGAGGGGCAGTTGGCCGCGGCAAGGCGGGAGAAGTTCCGCGATTACGACCGGTCCATGTACGCAATCGTGGCTTGGATGGCCGGAGATTTCGAGAAGGCCGATCGGCTTCTGAGCGAATTGGGCGGCGCCATCCGCATGGCCGCCGCGTTCTATTTCGAGGTCAACGCGGAGCGGGTGGCCAGGGAAATCCGAGCGAATGTAGCCGAGGTAAAAGCGCGACGCGTGCGGGAGCTGCTCGCACAATCACGCTCCCAAGCCGTGCTGCCGCCTAATTGCGAAGGCGCGTTCATGATCCCCACCGCGGCAAAGGATCAGTTCGGCAACCCCGTCGTGACCCGCGAGGGCCGCGCACTGGACAGCGAGACCCGGTGGCCGTACGAGATTTGGTTGAAGAAGCCGCGGATGGAGTTCGTGCTCGCGCCTGCCGGCACGTTCACGATGGGAGGCAACCTGCCGAACGAGCAACCCCGGCACGAGGTCACCTTCGCCATGCCCTTCTACATGGCCAAGTACGAGACGACCCAAGGGCAATGGTTCAGTGTGATGGGAACCAAACCCTGGTCCGGCCAGAGAGCTGTGCGAGAGGGCGCGCGCCGGCCGGCGTGCTACGTGACTTGGGAGGAATGGCAGGGGTTCACGGCCAAGTTGCAGGAGGCCACGCTCGGCCTTGCCTTCCGTCTGCCGACGGAAGCGGAGTGGGAATATGCGTGCCGGGCCGGCTCGCTCACCGAGTTCTGCTATGGCGACGACCCAGGAGGGGCGAAACCCTACGCTTGGTACGATGCGAACACTGGAAAGGTCGGGCGATACTACGCGCAGCCGGTGGGCCTCACGCGGCCCAACGCGTGGGGCTTGTACGACATGCACGGGAACGTGTGGGAGTGGTGCAGCGACTGGTTCGGCCCGTACGCCGCGGAGCCGCAGACCGACCCGATCGGCCCGGCGCGTGGCGCCAAGCGCGTGCAGCGAGGCGGCGGTTTCAACGGGCCGGCCATGCGGTGCCGATCGGCCAACCGCATCGGGAACTCCCCCCGCCGGCGCCACGCCGCGCTGGGCGCGCGCGTGGTGTTGGAGATTCCCTAGTTGCAGCATTCCATAAGTCTTGTGTAGGGATGTCGCGCGTTTGTAGCACGCTCGTAAGAGCGTCTCTGTCTGGTGACATGGGGGGTTCCGAGCGTAACGCACTGACGTGCGTGCTACGAACGACGGGCCGCGCCACAAGGCTACACGGATTTGCGGAATGGTGTAACAAGGCAATACGCTGCCGAGAGTGCACGCACACCGCGCAACTTCTTGCTTTTCGTGACCGTTGCTGACGGTGAAGGCACTACGCCTAAGAGAGGAACTCCTCCACCACCGCGACCGCGTTCTCAGTGGGCGTCTCCGTGCGGAGGGGCTTGGCTGGCGCTAGGATGTACCCGCCGCCCTTGCTCATCTCAGTGCGAAGCCTGCGAATCTCGCAACGAATCTCATCCGGCGTTCCGAAGGGGATCGTGGATTGGCTCCCCAAGCCTCCCCAGAACGTGATTTTGTCGCCCCATTTCCTCTTGAGTTCGTACGGGTTCATGCCGGCGGCTTCCGGCTGCACGCTTTCGATCACGTCGAGGCCGATCTCGATGACGTCGCCCATGATGTCGGCCGCACTGCCGCAACAGTGCATGATGGCGAGCTTGCCTTGGTCGTGGATGGCCTCGAAGATGCGCGCATAGCGCGGCTTGTAGAACCGCCGCCAACGTTCCGGGCCGACCATGACTCCCCGCTGATTGCCCCAATCGTCGCCCATCATAATCGCGTCGGCCGGCACGTCTGCACACGCATGGACGAGCGCAAGGGTCAGCTTGGTCATCCGTTCGAGCAGCTCTTCGAAGAAGTCCTCCTCTGCGACGCAGTCCATGAGCGTGGTCTCGAACCCGCGGAGGTACCAGCATTGCCACAGGCATAGGCCGGTCGCGACGGTGGTGAACGACTCGGTCGATTCGCTGGCCCGCGCCTTCACGTTGGCTTCCACCTCGGGATCCAGGAACACGCCGACCGTTGGGAAGTCATAGCCCTGGAAGCTTGGGGCCTTGAGGCCCGGCTCGGTGACCACGCGCGGCAGCCGGTCCGTTCGCCAGACGGTGCCGAACGCGTCCTTGGTATGCGCATCATCCACCGGCGTTTGGAGGGGCTTCGAGATGCTGCCGCAGTTGGCAATGTAGGGGGTGAGCTTCTGGCGCCATGCCGCGCCACCGAAGTGCTCGTCGAGCCGCGTTCCCACATCGGGATCGAAGCCCAGCGTGTAGGGGACCACCGCGGTCTCCCGGTGGTGGATCTGTTCCAGGACGATGTCGCGTGGCGTCATGATGACTCCTCAAGGGAAAACAGGCGCTGGCGAATCGAACGTGGTCCCAAGCACCTGCGTCGTCCCACTTTCCGCAGCATCCAAGATCCCCAGGCAGATGTCGAGGATATGGTTGGCCTGCGCGCCTGTGCAGCGCAAGGCGCGGCCGGTTCGGACCGCGTCCGCCATGTCGAGCAGGGCGCGGCTCCATTCGAGGCCCGCGTACGGTTCCCCGACGAGTGGCGCGGGCTCCCATTCCTTCTTGCCGATAGGCGCGAATCTGAGTTCTGAGTTGAACGCAGTCGGGGAACTCAAGCACAGCGATCCTTTCGTGCCGTGCACCTCGATGCCCCTGTGCGTGGTCATCTCGACGACGAAGCTGGCGCTCA
>JAJRTI010000978.1 GCA_024278415.1 Planctomycetota bacterium
AACGGGGCGACAGTGAATAGCCCAAGGCGTGAGCCTTGGGTAAGCAACAGGCAACGGCGCCAAAGCCTCGTAGAGGCGACAGTATGCCACGTTCGCACGGTACTGTCGCCCCTTGCGGGGCTCTGTCAACGACGCGATCCGCGTTCCCAAGGCTTACGCCACGTGCCCCCAGGCGGCCGTTGACCCCCGCCGCCTGGCTATTGACTGCCGCGCCTACGGCGCTGGAGAACGCTAAGTCAGCGCCATTGGGGACAAGCCTCGTGCTGGCGTTCAGCGACATCGACAACATGTTGTCGCTAGATTTGCCCTAAGGGGCTAAGACCCATCCGCTCCGGCAGATCAGCGTGGGCAACACGAACAGGACGCGATGGGCTCCTTTTTCAGCGGGATACGGCGGCCTCTAGCGCCTGCAGCGTGCGGGGAAGGCACGGGCGGCGCGGGAGTGGAGGGAAGGCTACGCCTTTGCCGCCTTCTTCCAACCGGCCCTTGCGATAGTCCTGGATGCATCGCTTCAAGTGGCCCTTGGCCATCTTCTCGAGGTCGTTGAGCGCGGCCTCTCCCTGCTGTCCTGCCAAGCTCAAAGCATAGACTACGGACTTGGTCCACCAGATATTGCTTTCCTTTAGCGCGCTCGCCTTCAATTCTTGGATCGCTTGCGGAGTTCCGCACACACCCAATGCGTACCAAAGCCACTTCACATCCTGCCGGTCTGCGGTTTTCATCTTTGCGACGATGAGCGGCACAGTCTCCTCGGCGTGTCCGGCCAGGAGCCGGGCGGCCTCGACCGCCATCCAGTTTCCCTTGCGAGCATCTGCTTCGTAGGGTCCGGTGACGGTCCCTCTGACTCGAAGCTGCGAAATATGACTCGCCCACTTTCTACGGAGTGCCGTATTCCGGAGTTCCAGAATCCTCCTCATACAGGCAGTCGAACTCATCTTTGTCAACTGCTCGCGGTCGGGTTGCCCGTATCCTTGCAACCCCTTCCTCGTACCCGCGATGAACCGCTCGTCAACAGCGTCCAGAATCTGATTGAGGTCTCCCATTTGTCCTGCGCTCTGATACAGGTCGACGATACGAAAGTGCGCTTGTGGGTCAAAGTAGAGACCGTGGGAATCTACGATGGCCTTATAGTACAGCTTGACCGCGGCCGTGCGATGGCCCAGCCACTCATGGCAGAGGCCTTGGTAGAACGCGTACAAGTAGCGATATTCGGCCCTTTCGTTGCCGCACCATGTGCGAATCGAAAACTCCCTTTCCGCTCGACGATACGCGGCCAGCGCCTTCTCATATTCCTTCTGCGCAAGAAAGCAATGGCCGATTTCCCACTGAGCGCGAGGACGGTAGTTCCGGTAGGTGTCCATGATGTATCGGCCCAGTTCAAGATCGTTGACATCCGCGCGAACAAGCTCACCAAAATACTGGATGGCCACAGGGAAATTGCCCCGCTTCTTGGAGAGGAGACCGAGATTGAATACGGCCCTAGGCCACGCGGTGGAAAGCGGAAATTGGTTCTTGAGTTTCAACCAGCTTTGTTCGGCGCGGTCGTATTCTCTCAAGCGATAATGCAAATTTCCCAAGTCCAGCATGGAGCCCGAGGCATCTTCCCGGAGCACACGCGGCGAAGCCGCGGTGGCTTGCAGAAGTAGCTTCAGTCCGTCGTTGTCACCCCTTCTTTCGACAAGAATACGCAGCAACCGGTATTTCTCAGCCTCGTCGACTTCCTTCATTTTCCAAAGCGTCACAATCGGCCGCGCCCGTTTGTTGAACCATTGGGGGCCCGTGTCCACATAGAACCTTCGATAATCAGAAAGCTCGATGGTTCCGGACTTCGCCCACTTCCGAAGTACGGCGATGCGCGCGGACAACATCGACTTCCAATCGCTCGACATCTTGGGGGCCATCAACGCCGCCAACACAGCGGCGGCCTCCGCGTATTTGCCCGTTTCCGCCAGACGCTGGCTCCTGTATATCTCCTGCGTGAACTTGTCTTCGCTGTACTTATGAAGCGGGATCTCTTCCTCCCGCCGAGCCACTAGCTCAAGAGCACGAAAATACTGTCGAAGCTTGGGCGACGCCTCGTCCTCGGCGCCGGCGCCTACCGCTGTCGTCGATGCTGCAAGCAAAACGGTGAAGGAAACCAGTGCTCTCGTCTCCATGACCCATACCCTCGATAAAGCCGGTTTGGCATTTCCTCTGCTACTGATCACAAGTCAACAGGAGATTAACGGCGCTGTCAAGGCCGGTTTCGGCTAATGCCCACCCGGTCACATAGGCGTCCTCCCATTACCACGAACTGCTTTGTGGACCGATGTGAAACATTATATGGTTCGTTGACGCGGTGAGGCAAAGGAAGTAACGTGACGACGAAGGAGTTCCGTCGTTCGCCCAGGTGGCGCGCACACATGTTGTCAATGGTTCGCCTCATATGGTGCGCCGACAGGCTGCGTTGCCGGATGGAGGGCGGCGGCGCTTTGGCTGTGGCACGCAGGCGTGGCGATTGGTTGTTTACGCGCGTACGCGCACTGCCGCTCCATTCTTTCGCAGCAAAGCCGCGAAGAAACTTCGCGCGGCAGTGCAGCGGAAGGCCATTCATCGGTTCAACCAACAGGCGAAGAGCGTAGGTCCTTTCGAAGGAGTCGAACGATGCAGAGATTAAGCGCTAGGCTTAAGAAACGGCGAGCTTGGGCGTTCTTTGCGCTGTACACCACGTTCGCAGGAAGCGTTGATCATAGCGTAGCCGCAGCCGCGCGAGTCATCAGAGTCGTAGACGGCATGGACTGGTCGCTGCCGGCGTGGGTGAAGATGTCGCCTGACGCGGGCTACTTCGGAGGAGGCGATTGGATGACGAAGCGACGCGGCCTCAAGCGATTTCAAGACCCCGGCCTCCACTTCGCACACTACGTCAACTTTTCCTGGGCCGATGCCAATCCTGCGGAAGGCGAGTACGACTGGAAGATGATCGACGAGAAAGTCCGCAACGCGACTGGCGGGCCGCACGATGGGTTCGTGCTGATCGTTCGCTCGTATAGCCGTTTCTACTTCACGCGGTGGAAGTGGGCCCGATCGGAAGAGGTGCGCCAGCGGATCCTGCGCACCACCTGCACGGTCCCGCAATGGGTGATCGAGAAGGGAAACGTGCATTTCCTCTCCAACGGCGCGGTCGCGGCCTGGGAGCCCGGAAGCGGGTATCAGAAGTACTTTGGCCAGTTCCTGCGCGCGCTCGGCGAGCGTTATCGCAGCCATCCGAAGCTCATCGGCGTGGACATGCGCGGGCTCGATTCCCAGTACGGCGAATGGTGCTGGCGAGGCGGGCCGAGCGTGCTCAAAGAGGCGGAAGAGAAGACGGGCCTCACGCCCGAAACGCTGCGCGCATGGGGCATGCAGTTCGTCAGCGACTACCTCGACGCGTTCAAAGGCCAGGAGCGCAAACTGATCTGGCTGAACTGCGGCGAAACGTTCATCCCCCAACGCGGCACAACGCATGATTACGGCCCAGCCTCGCGAGCCATCTGGACGTTCGCGCTCTCGAAAGGCTGCGGCGTGCGCGACGGCATGCCCACCGCATGGTACCGATACATCACTCCCGGCTGGGGCTGCTCGGTCACGGACGACGGCTACCTGCTCTTCGACGAGTCCTACTTGCCCTACCGAAACCGCTCGATGATGTACAGCGAGAACTCGGAATATCGCAAACGCGACGATCCGAGGTTCGGCCCGGCCGCGATGAACGGCGTGCGGTTCTTCATCACGAGTCTGCGGGTGCTCCAATTGCGCCGCTCGTGGGAGTGGATTCCCTGGCGCGTGATGGCCCCGATCACGGAGCAGCTCAAGCCCTACGGCGGGGACGCGTACGTGCGCTGGATCGAGTACGAGCTGGGCAAGCGAGCCGAGACGGGCCCTGACGCCTGGTGCTGGCTGCGCGAGGGCTACGGCTCGAAGTGGGCGGGGTACAAGACGATGAAAAACTTCGAGCGCTGGCTGCTCCAGCGCGACGTCGCGCCGGACGGCCGAACCGCGCCGGCGGACAAGCTCGACATCTCCATGCTCAAGTACAATTACCCCAGCGGCAAGGGCTACGAGTTCCACGCCCGGCGCACGGACCTCGCGAACGGCAGCCGATACATGTACTTCCGCGTCGAGCCGCAGTTCCTTTCCGGCGGCCCGCATCGCGTGCAGCTCAAGGTCACGTACCTCGACGGTCCGAAGACGTCGTGGCGCGTCGAGTACAGCAACCCCCAGGGCAACGCCGCGACCGAACCGATCGAAACCGCGGGCAGCCAGCAGTGGAAGACCGCGACCTTCGAGATACCCGACATGGCCGCCGCGTCTGCGTTCAGAGGCATGGACTTCCGAATCGCCGTGTCTGGCGACGCCGATTTGCCTGTAAAGTTCGTGCGCCTAATCAAGCCGAACCCGCCGAGGTCGAAGTGAACATGGATGCCCACAAAGACATGAACGCGCTCGGCAACGTAGTCGCCGTTCTTTTGCTGGCGACGTGTGTTTCGGCCCCTGCCCGCGCCGGCGGAACCGGGCCGTTTCCCGAAAACGATGGACTCAGACTCCGCTGCGACCGCGCGGGAAGGATCACCATCGAGGACAAGACGAGCGGCCTCGTCTGGAGCGAGAGCAAGCCGACGCGATTCGCCGGCTGGCCGCGCGGGGGCCCCAGGCTGGGCGGTCCAATGCCGGCCGTCGACGCGGCCGATCCCGCGTTCCGTATCACCACCGCCAAACCCGGCCGGGACCGGATTGTGCTCACCGCGGAGTGGCTTGTTCCGCTCACGATTGTTTGGACGCTGGTGGATGAACGGACCGTGTCCGTCGAAATCGCCGCGGCGGATCCGGCGCGGGTCCTGGGCGAAGGCCGGAAGGGATTCGACCACCCGAAGAAACTCACCTACCCGGCGGGGCTGTACTCCTCCGCCGCGCGCTACCTCGTGGTGCCGGAGGACGAGGGCTGCCTCTACGAAACATCGGTCACGGATTTCGAAGCCGATCACATCCGCTTCCTCAAGAAACGCTGCGAAAAACTCAGCATGCCCTGGTGGGGAATCACCGACCTCGACAAGGGCGTGATGATGCTCGTTGAGACGCCGTACCACGCGGTGTATCAGTTGGCGGTGAGCGACACGCCCGACGGCGAACGGAGCTTGCCCGCCTGCCACTGGACGCTGACCGCGAGGCAGGATTTCGGCTACACGCGAAAACTGACCTACCGTTTTTTCGGCCGCGGCGGCTACGTGGCCATGGCCAAGCACTTTCGCCAGCGGATGATCGACGCGGGCCAGTTCGTCACATTGGAGGAAAAGGCGCGCCGGAATCCGGAGGTGGGGAAGCTCAGAGGCGCGATGGACATGTACGTGTTCCACAACTTGAGGCGAAACCCCACCGGACCGGTCACCGCCGATCAGATTCAGTCCCTGTACGACAAGGGGTACAAAAAACTCCTGCTCGAAGTGTTCCAGCATACGAATCCGGCCCCCGCCGATGTGTACACTCCCGAAGCCATCCGCAGGGCGAGGAAACTCGGATATCTCCTCAGCACGTACCATCTCTACAGTTGGATCTATACGTATCGGAAGGAAAAGCCGACGCGGAATCTCGCGAAGGCCAAGAAGCTTTGCATCCAGGAAAAAACGGACGGCTTCATCTGGCGGCCGAGTTCGTGGGGCCGGCACGGGTATTACTGCCCCCTTGTGCTTTCGGACGTGCTCGGCCAGGCCGCGCGCAGAGAGGCGGCCTACGGTTTCACCGCGTTCTTCACCGACACCACCACCGCCGGCGGATCGGTGCGCGCCTGCTACCAGCCGGACCACCCGCTGAAAAAAGCCGAGGCGACCGCGGCGCTGAACCGCGCGCTCGACAGTGTCACCGCCGCCGGTCTCGTCGTCGGCTCGGAACGCGGGTTCTGGTGGGCCACACCGCATTGCGACTATTTCACGGGCATTGAGACGCTGATCGCCTACCAGGGAGGGAAGTACAAGGTATCGAAGAAAAAGAGCTTTCAGAGCGGGTTGTACCCCAAGGACCTGCCGGGGTATTCAAAATACATGGTCGGATTCAACTACGGCCCCGCCAACCGGATTCCGCTGTTCCAACTTGTCTATCACGACTCGGTCTACTGCACCCGGCGCTGGAACGATCACCACAGCCGGGATCCGGACCTGTGGCGGCGGAATGATCTCCTGTGCATTCTTTACGGCACCGCGCCCATCGTCACGTTCAGCACCGAGGACGGCCCCTACATTTTCGACGCATCCTATGCCCCCTTCCATGAGCGCTACATGCGGACCTATCGCGAAGTCTGCGGCTGGCACGAACAGATCGGCTTCGAGGAACTGAAAAGCCATCGTTTCCTCACGCCGGACCGGCGGGTGCAGGAATCCACTTTCGCTTCGGGCCGCGGTGTCGTCGTCAACTTCAGCGACAAGCCTTACCCTCTGTCGGCAAACGTGTCCGTGCCGGCGATGGGATACCGGATCCGGCCGGCGGGGAAATGACATCCAGCAGACGACACGGCATGCTCGTACATCGCCCGGATGTTCTCCGGCGCCACTTCCGGCCCGATTGACGACGACGGCGCCAACAGCAGCCCACCCACGCCGGCCCTGGCGTCCAGGCAGCGCTCGACCTCGCGCTTCACGTCGTCGGGGTTCCCGTGTGGCAGCACCCATGCCGTGGCGACGCTGCCAAAGAGGATCAGCGGATCGCCGCTCGCAGCGTTCATGCCCGCCAGATCCTCGATGCGGATGCCGTCGTCGGTCTCGTAGAAGCCCTGGAACCCGTCGATGCCAAGCGCTATGAGTTGCGGGAGGATCTGGCGGTAGTTCGCGTCCATGTGCCACACGACGCGCACGCCCATGCGTTTGAGCGGCTCGATCGCGCGGGCCACTTGGGGGAAGTAGAGCCGCTCGAAGAGCGCGGGCGAGAGCATGGGGCCGCGGGAGTCGCAGATGTCCTGTCCGATCCAAATGAACCGCGGCAGGGCGTGCTCCTCGATGGCCCGCGCCGTGGCCTCGAAGCGGCAGCGTGACGCCTCGCCCCAGTTCGTGAAGAGACGCTCCATGTCGTCGGGGTAGAGCGCGCAGGCCATGAGGAACGCTTCGTACTTGAAGTATCCATCGGACGTGGGGAAGCCCGGCGCGTACCCGAGCGTGTGCGGGATCACGAGCATGTCCGGGCACTCCTCCTGCGCGGCCTTCGATACCCGCAAATAGTCGTCGTACGCCTTCTGGAAGTCGAATCCCGCGCGCACGTCTCTTGGCGTCGATACGCCGCGCGCATGCTCCGCCACTTGCTCAGGAGTGGTCAGCTCCGGCTTGGCCTCGCGCACTGTGAAGTCCGTGGGCCGGCCCTCCGCATCCCGCGTCACGCACTCCGGCCGCTTGGGCATGACCGGCCCCAGGATCGCATCCGCTCCCAGCCGCCGGAACGCCTCGAACAGGCACTCCCGCGGCGCGGCCCAGAAGTCCTCCCGGCCTGCCGTCTCAGCAAGGAACTCCGCGTTCTGGAGTAGTCCGCCCGCAACAGGGGCGCGGTCCACGTCCTGGAAGCTCAATGCGCGCAGCGTTCGTTCTCGGCCAGTCATGAGGTGGATCCGTTCCTGGGCAGGAAGAAGCAAAGATCTACGCCGGACGAGCGCCCGTGCGCGGGATTTCACACGTCCATCGCGTGCAAGGCGCAGGCCTACAGCCGCTGGGATTGGGCTCGCTCAGTATGGTGCGCAGGGAGGCCCGCCCCGCGCGCATCTCACACGGGATGGCCGCGCCAAATAGTCGGAGTTTGGAAACTCCGACTATTTGGCGCGGCCATCCCGTGTGAGGCCCAGATCCATCGGCAGCATTCGATGGAGCGAACCATTACGTGGCGGCGAGGCAAGGATTTCACCGTCCCATCTGCGTCATCCGCGATGATCGCCGTTGTGGAACGTGGGAGTAGCTCGCCGAGTTCCCCTCCCAGCCTTCCCCCCAGCGGAGGGAAGGGGGGCTCATGGGGCCTGGCGGCCACGGCTTCAACGACCCGCGCGCGTCGAGATCGCGAACAGCGCGTAGTCGGCCTCGACGCCGGTGTGCACGACCTCCAGCTTGTCGATGCGCCACCGCGGGTGGGGGTTGCGCCACTCGTACGCGTACAGGACCGCGTCGGTCGCGCCGGGCGTCTTCTTGCGGCATTGCTCGGTTGCGACGCGGAGGATGTAGGGGCAGCGGTAGAGATACTCGCCGTCCTTCTGAGGCAGCCAACTGCCCACCTCCATGCCCACGCGCAAGGGGATGCCGATCGTGTCGCCGTTCGCATACGTCACGCGCACGGTCGCGA
>JAJRTI010000099.1 GCA_024278415.1 Planctomycetota bacterium
CCCGCGCTGTGGCACGCGCTGAACGACGGGGAGGACTTCGAACTGCTCTTCACTGCGAGCCAAGCCGAGGCCGAGCGCATCGCGAAGCGCTGGCGCGGCGAGCCGCGCGTGCGCATCATCGGCGAGATCGTGAAAGGCCGCGGCATCTGGATGCGGTACGCCGACGGCCGGCCGGAGCGAGTCGAGGTGGAGGGCTTCGAGCACCTGAAGCGATGAACACACCGGAACTGGCCGTCACGTCCCGCTCGCCCGAAGAGACCGCCGCGCTTGCGAAGGCGATCGCGGAAGGCCTCCGGGGCGGCGAGATCATTGCTCTGACCGGCGACCTGGGCGCGGGCAAGACGCACTTCACCAAGGGCCTGGCCGAGGGGCTCGGTATCGATCCCCACACCGTGACGAGCCCCACGTTCGTGCTCATCAACGAGTATCACGGCCGCCTGCGCGTGTACCACTTCGACACGTACCGGCTCGACGACTCGGACGCGCTGGAGGCGCTGGGCTGCCAAGAGATGTTCGCGGGCAGCGGCGTGTGTGTGATTGAGTGGGCCTATCGCGTGGAGGACTGCCTGCCCGACGACCGGCTCGACGTGCACATGGAGCACGCCGGCCCGACGGAGCGCACGCTCACGTTCCGAGCGACGGGCTCGCGCCACGAAGCGTGCGTGGAGCTTGTGAAGGCGCACGTTGGGCAGTAGGCTCTGCGAATCCGAGTTGTTCGCGGCGGCGACTCGCTGTGGCGGACGAGGCCGTCCGCCATGAGTGAGAGGACGGCCTCGCCTGGCCCGACGAAGCCTGATCGGCGCTCCCAATCCCCCCCTACGACAGCAACAAGGAGAATCCCCATGACATCCGCCTCCAATCCGTCCGAGCCTTTCGGCTACTGCATGAACACGTCGACGCTCTCGAAGAGCTTCGACTTGACGCTCGTCGAGCAGATCGACGTGATCGCCGATGCCGGCTTCACTGGCATCGAGCCCTGGGTGCGGCAGATCGAGGCCCACCTCGACGCGGGCGGCACGCTCGACGAACTCCGCCAGCGCATCGACGATGCCGGGCTTGAGGTCTCCGACATCATCGCTTTCTTCAAGTGGTGCGACGCGGACAAGGCCGTGCGCCGCGACGCGCTCGAAGACGCGAAGCGGCAGATGGACCTCGTCGCGCAGATCGGCGCCACGAGGATCGCGGCCCCTCCGTTCGGCGACGTGGCCAACGTGGGGCTCGACGAGATTGCGGAGTGTTTCTGCGCGCTCGACGAAGTGGGCAAGCAGACCGGGGTGAAGCCGATCCTGGAGTTCTGGGGCCACGCTCCGCAACTGTCCCGGCTGTGCGACGCGGCGTACGTCGCGGCCGCGACCGGGCTGCGCGACGTGCAGATGCTGGTCGACGTGTATCACATTTACAAGGGCGGCAGCAGCCACGCATCCGTCGCTTTGCTCAACGGCGCGGCCATCGGCATCGTGCACATGAACGACTACCCGGCCGAGCCGGTGCGCGAGGTGATGGGCGACGCGGACCGCGTCATGCCTGGCGACGGCGTGGCGCCCATGGACCCGTTCCTCCAAGACCTGCATGCCGCGGGATACCGTGGGATGCTGTCGCTTGAGCTGTTCTGCCCCGACTACGGCGGCCGCGCGCCGGCCGACGTCGCGGCCGAAGGTTTCGCCAAGACGCGGCAGGCGGTGGTGAGCGCGTTGGGGGGATGAGGCCCGCCGCCGAAAGCTGCCAGAAGTATCCAAACAAGACTCCGCGCCCAAAGCCGCCCCGTTCGTTCAGCCCCCAGAAATTCGGTCAATCTGCGTGGCCGGCAGGGTCGAGACGTTTGCCGCCAACGGGTAAGCTTCCGTGCCCGGGTAGACGACATAGCCCCTCTGCACTTCCAGGTCTTCCATGGCCACATAGAAGCCTCGGGTCGGTTTGGGCGTCAGGGAGTACTTGATCTAGATCGCAATGGGAGGTTGGTGGAGTTGAGGGAATAGGAGCAGGTCGATCTCCGCACCCCTGGCCGTGCGGTAGAAGTAGGTGTGCCAGTGCGAGGGGATGATCGCCAGTACTTGCTCGATGGCCCAGCCCTCCCAACTCGCACCGACCAACGGGTGGCCGCTTAGGGCATCGAAGTCCATGATGCCAAGAAGGGCATGCAGCAGGCCACTGTCGCGCAGATACACCTTCGGTCTCTTGACGAGGCGCTTCTTCAGGTTGGCATGGTAGGGCTGCAACTGCCGAACCATGAACGTGTCCTGAAGGATGTCCAGGTAGCGCCGGACCGTCGGCGCCGCTACGCCGAGGCTCGACGCGATCTGGCTCCCGTTCCAGAGTTGTCCATGGCTGTGCGCCAGCATCAGCCAGAACCGGCGCAGTGCGGTTGAGGGAACACGAATGCCGAGCCCCGGCAGGTCGCGTTCGAGGTGGGTCTGGATGAATGCCTGACGCCATCGGAAGGACGCTTCGTCCGTCTTCGCCAAGAAACTCTCAGGGAATCCCCCTCGTGTCCATAGCCTTGTGGCGAAGCGCTCCCGATCAACTTCGGGCAGGCTGAATGGCGCCAACTCGTGGTAGGCGATCCGTCCTGCCAGGGACTCAGACGATTGACGCATGAGATCGGGAGAGGCCGAGCCAAGAACGAGGAAGCGCCCGGGCCGGCGCCGCTCATCAATGAGGGCGCGCAACACGGGAAACAGATCAGGCCGTCTTTGGATTTCGTCGAGTACGACGAGCCGGTCAGCGTACGGTCGCAGATAGAGTTCCGGCTCGATCAGCTTGTCCAAGTCTGAAGGCCGTTCAAGATCGAGGTGGACCGCTCGTGGGTCGAATTGCGTGGCCACCATTTTCGCCAGAGTGGTCTTGCCGACCTGGCGCGCGCCAATGAGTCCTACGGCCGGGAATTCGGCCAGAAGCGAGAGTATCTGAGGGGTGCATGACCTGTGAAGCATTGTTACAATTATAACGCCAGCCGTTCGATTTGCAACAATAAAACTGTCTTCTCCATGCGCATCCCGAACCCCAAAACCCGCCCATGATGGCAGGCCTCACCCGCCGGGCCGATACAGCTTCTCCACGTACTGTTGCACCGAATCCTCCCACTCGAACCGCGCGCTCGCGGCCGCGTTGCACATGCGCGCCCATTGGTCGAGCTTGTTCAGCTTCATGTCGATCGCGGCGAGCGTGGTCTCCACGAAGCGGTCGACTTGCTCGTGCTCGAACCACCCGTCGAACGTGAATCCGTTCACGCCGTGCTGCACCGTGTCTTTGAGCCCGCCCACCGCGTGCGCGACGCACGGCTGGCCGTCGCGCATGGCGAGCATCTGGCCGATGCCGCAGGGCTCGTACGTGCTGGGCATGAGGAACAGGTCGCCGTTCGCGTAGAGCCGGTCCGCACAGGGGCCTGAGAACCCGTTGAGGAAGACGAAGTTGGGGTAGCGGTCCATGAGGTCGAGGAGGAACTCCTCGTACTCGGCCATGCCCGTGCCGAGCAGCAGGTAGGCCCCGCGGCCGCCAAGCCCGTCGAGCACGCCCCGCAATCCCGACTCGCACACGCTGCCGTGGGTGCGCATGATGTGGCACTTCTGCCAGGTGAGCCGGCTCACGCTCGTGAGCACGATCCCCGGCTTCGCTTTGCGGGCAAGCCACTCACTGAGGCGCACGTACGCGAGGAAGTGGGAGCGCGCGACGGCCGTCTGCTTGCCGGCCCACACGAGCGTCTGCTCGCGCAGGAAGCTCGCGAGTGCGTCGAAGTTGCAGGCCGCGGGCACGCGCCCGGGCGGGTACTCGCAGCCGTTGAGGATGCCGTGGAGCCGGCCCTGGCCCTTCGCCCAGGCGAGCGCGCCCTCCAGGCCTTCGCCGCCGCTGAAGCGCATGCCGTCGCTGGGCGCCAGCACCTCCTCCGCGTACGTGGGCGACACCACGTGCACCGCGTCGGCCAGGCGAATGCCCGTGGCCATGGGGCTGAACACCGCGCGGTTGCGCGGGTCCTCGAGCCAGCGGTGGTCGTACCAGATGCCCGGATACCAAGCGTTGAGCGACGAGTCGCCGCCATCGAACGGCCGCGTGCCTTGGATCGCTAGGTTGTGCACGGTGAAGACCGTACGCACCCCGGCGAGGCCCATGTAGTCGGGGTGGAAGTGCGTGAGCACGAGGAAGAACGCCGCGTGCCAGTCGTGCAGGTGGATGCAGTCCACGTCGCCGAGCGCTCCGGTTTTCAGCCCTTGCGCCACGGCCATGCAGAAGCGCGCGAACTTCGTCGCATCCGTCTCGAACGGCCGGCCCTCCGGGTCATGCACGTAGATCACGTGCTCGCCGCGATCGTGGTCGTACCACTCGAACGCGGGGTGCTCGACTACCAGATGGCGCACGCCGGCGTCGTTGTTCGAGCCAGGCACTTCATGGAGCCACGCGTCGCCCTCGTGCCCTGCGAAGGAGAACGTCACCGACCCGCGGTATTGCACTCCATCGACTCGATGCAGGAAGCCGTACGCCGGCGTCACGACGGTCACGTTGTGTCCCAGCCGCGCGAGCGCGGCCGGCGCGTCGCGCACCACGTCGCCGATGCCGCCGACCTTGCCGCCGGGCAGTGCGCCGTTTTCGGCCGAGACCATGAGGATGTTGAGGGGGGTCACAGTCGTGTCCTTGCAGGATGCAGCAGATTCTTCCTACCGCACACACGCCGAGCTTGTGCTGGCCAGTTCACTTGAGCCATCTGGCCAAGCGCTAGTGGTGCGAACTTAAAAGCTCCTCGTCCCGTAGGGACGACCGACAATAGCCCAGCACTTCAGTGCTGGGAGTCGTGCCGGCCGCGGCAAGTGGTCAGTCCCGTAGGGACGGCTGAACGCCGCCGAATCGCCAGTCTGCGGCCGTTCTCAGCGTTCAGTCGTCCCTACGGGACTAGGGTTCACGCGTCGGTCCGTGTTCCCAGCACTGAAGTGCTGGGCTAGTCTCAACTGTCCCTACGGGACAGCAGATCGCCTAAGTCAGCGCCATCTGGCCAAGCGCCTCTTGGCGACTTCGTGTGGAACGCCTTTGCCGTCTTCTATCTCTCTGTCACCTTCCTCGAGCTTCCCTTTGATGTATCTAGCGTACGTAGCATCCGACACAGCCTGCCGCACGTCAGCAATATCCTCTGGGTGTCGAACGGACCGCCGAGACGCCATGTTTCCACTCCTTGTTGTTCTACGCCTCGAGGGTATAGTTTTGCAGACACCCTTGTCGTATGCAAGGGGTGTAGGTCTGATTGTACGTATCCCAACGCGTCGCATTCTGGAGTTTCAGTTTCGAAGTGGATTCAGGCAGGTTCACAACAAACGTCCCGGCTCTTCGCCTGCGTGCAACCCCTCGCGGACATCGCAGCCCGAAGGGCTGCCACAACATAGCCCAGTGCAAGCCGCGCCCCGCG
>JAJRTI010000100.1 GCA_024278415.1 Planctomycetota bacterium
GTCGCGGACGTGTCGTGGCCTGTCTGTGGTGAGGTCCGTCGGGGTAGTTCCTCCACTTCGGACACCGCAGCGGCGGGGCGCCGCTGCTACACTGCCGCGCCGTGGGCAAGCCCATCTGGCGTTGCGAAGCAACGAAGGCATGAAGCCTTAGGCTTCAGCCCAAGGGAAAGGGGCATCCACCGCCCTGAGGGGGCGCTGGCGCCGTGGCCTGTCAGCACCTCCAGCGTCCCTTCGGGACGCGGCGGCGGGACGCACGATGGCCCCCCTGGCACTGAAGTGCCAGGCTTCACGCCCGCGCTGCTTCGCAGCGCTTTCGGTTGTGGGGGAAGCGCGTCGCTTTGTCGAGGTGGTTCCCCTCCCCGCCTCGGGCGCATACGTTCGCCTTCGCACCTTGGCGTCTTTGCGTAGAGCCCTCAGGTCAGGGGGATCTCACGCAAAGCCGCAAAGAGGCGCGGCATGCAACTCGTTCCAGGCCTATTGCGTATGGCTTCCCCCGATTACTCCCCAGAGTTGCCAGCTCAACATCGAAGACGCGACGGTCAAGAGCCATCCTATGAATGCGAGAATAGTCGTCCCATCCATGTTCTGTCCTCCTTGCGTGGTTGCATGAAGCATCACCTATTCTGCCATGTCTAGCACCGCGCTGGTCAGCACACAATAATGCCTGTTGGGCCAAAGCCCACGATGATCGCCTGGCGAAGGCCAGGGAGGGGATGTTCGCTAGCGCGACCGCGTTCGAGGTGCGGAAGTGGCGGCGCGTTCAGAAGCCGGCTACTCCAGAAGCTTGCGATAGTACTCGCGATTCAGGTCGCGGTAGCGGGGGGGCAGGCCCTGCTTCATGGCGTCGATGATGTCCTGCCGGAAGCGCTTGGGCACTCGGTAGGCATCCTCCCCGGGGATCTCGACGCGGCGGGTGCCGGGGCGCAGGCCGCCCTCGCCAAGCCGCTGCCCGCGGGGCATGGGCATGCTGCCCTGCATCATGCCTTGTTGACACATTTTCTCCCCTTGCTTCATCATCTGCTTGGCTTCCGCGAGCCGGGCTCCGGCCTCGCGCTGGTCCGCGAGGCCTTGGCCGGCGCGGCCGCGCCCTAGGTTGTCCTCCGCTTGGCCCATGGCCCGCGCGGCGCCCCCGAGCAGGCGGCTGGCCCGCGGGTTCATGAAGGGGAGCTTCGCCGCGGACTGCTTCAGGCGTTGCTGAAGCGATTGCGTGCGCTTGCGGAGGCCGGCCTGCTCTTGCGCGATGCCCTTCAGTTGCTTGCCCTCCTCCTCGGTCATGGTTTGCTGGCGCATGGAGTCGAGGTTGCGGCGCAGCTTGCGCAGGTCTTCCGCAATCGCATGCGCCGCGGCCGCGGCCGTGTCGAGGTGCGGCTGCGTGGCGGTGGCGCGGGCTTTGCCCTCGGCCGCTAGCTTGGCGTCTTTGGCCAGCGCGGCGAGTTGGCGGCTCCACTGGCTGGTGTCGAATTCGAGGCCCTCCGCGAGCGGCAGCGACTCGCCCACGTCCCAAGCGGTGAGCGCGGTGCGGAGCTTGCCCGCGTCGCCGCGGGCCGCGTCGATGCGCTGGCTCGTGTCGAACATGAACCGCAGCACCGGGCGCCGTGCGACCGAGTCCGCGAGTTGGATCTGCATCTGATCGGTGGACCGCAGTTGGTCGAGCAGCCGCTTGCGGGCGCCCGGGGTCGTGGCATCTCGCAACGCTTGGAAGATCCGCGCCTGCCGGCCGAGCGCGTCTCGGAACGCGCGGTACGTCGTCGCGTATTGGCGAGCCGCGGCATTGTCCGCGCCGGCCCCCTTTGCCTCGTCCAGCGCGGCGAGCATGCGGTCCAATCGTTCGAGTTGCTTCTTGAAGAACGCATCGAGGTTCTGCTTCATGAGCGTGAACGCGCGGCGTTGGGTCGCGCGCTTGATTTCGTTTGTCTGCTGTGCGAGTGCGTGCTGCTTGCGCTCCAGGTCGCTCAGCTCCCGCTGCATCTGGCGCAGCTTGGCCAACTCCTTGCCGTAGCGGTTGTCCGCGAACTGTTGCGCGGACTTGCGCCACGCGTCGCGCATCTTCGCCAACTCTTGGAGCATGGCGCGTGCGGCTTCGAGCGCGGCCTTCATGTTCCCGCGCTCGAACTCTTCGAGCATCTTTCGGATCTGCTCTTGCATGGCCTGCTGCGACTGGTTCGCGCTCGCGTCCGCGTTCGCGAACTCTTGCGGCAGCCGGGGCGCCATCTTCGCCATCTCGGCCATCATCTCGGCGAGCATGCGCTGGATCTCGGCGAGCAGCGCCTGGGCCTCGCGCGACATGTCCTGCGGCGAGCCCTTGGCCATGCGTTCGAGCAGATCCACGATGTCCCGCTGCCGCGACAGCAGGTCGTCGGCCTGCCGCGCGACGTCGTCGGCGCGCTGGCGGTCGATCATGTCCGCGAGGAAGAGCAGGTCGCGCTCCAGCTCCTCGACCTCCCGCTGCTGCGCGGTTGCGATCAAGCCTGGGTAGCGGTCGAGCCCCGGCTCGCCGGCCCGCCGAGCTTCGCCGAGCAGCGCGCGCCGCGTCTGGGAGTGCTCCTCCAAGCGCTCGCGCATGTTGCGCAGCGCTTCGAAGTGCGCGTAGTTGCCGACCTCGCCGCGTTGCATCTGGCCAAGAATGTTCTCGAACAGGGCCAGCACCGTATCGCGGCGTTCGGCGATGTTGCCTTGCGCGATCAGGAGGCGTTCGACCGAGGTCGAGCAGGGCGGCCGGTCCGGGAGGGTCACGAGTTCGTCCGCGAGCAGATGGACCATGGCCTTGCGCAGTTGCTCTTGCAACTCGACGAGGCGCTTGTGCTTGCGGCGTTCGCTGAAGACTTCGAGCTGCCGAGCTTGCGACCGGCCCACGTTGGGGCCGCTGACGGAGTCCTCGTCTTCGGCTTCGAGCCAGTAGACCACGCGTTCGCCCTGGCGGAGGTTGAGTGGCGCGAGATCCCACGCGTACGCGTCGGCGTGGCGTTTGACCGCGGGCTCGAAGCGCTTGAGCAGGGTGCGAGTCTCGTCCTTGCCGCGGCGCACCACGAGCCGCAGCTTGGCCACGCCGAAGTCGTCGGCCGCGCGGTAGTGGAGTTCGAGCCGGCCCGTCTCGGCGACCTCCGTCTTCTCGCTTCCGGACGTGAACCGCACGTGGGGCGGCAGATCCTCCTCAGCCGTGATCGTGTACGTGCGCTCCGCGAGCGCGGCCGGCCCGTCTTGGGGCGTGAGCTTGAAGCGGTACGTGCCGCTCTCGATTACGACGAGCCGGCCGGACAGCGACACGGCGTCGGCGGCGACTTGCAAAGGCACGGACTGGCCGTTGCTGAGCAGCAGTTGCGCGCGGCGCACGGGCACGCTTGCTGACGCCTGGATCTCGACCTCGGTGCCCTTGACCGCGGCGACGTGGCCGGTGGCGCCGGGCACCATGCGCGGGCGGAGGCCGGTGTAGAGCGGGTAGTGGAAGGTGAGGCAGATGTCGCCGACCGTTGGGGCTGGCGATTTGCCGAGGCGATAGCGGAGCCCGTGGATCTCATCCCACGGCCGCAGCAAGCTCACCCAAGCCCGGCCGATTGCATCGGGCGCGGCGAGCCACGCGAGGGCCGACACGAGCCCCGCGGCCGCGGCGCTCGCGGCCAGCCGGCGCAGGCGGGTCGAGTCGACCGCGGCGAGGGGCGACGACGCGGCGAGCGCGGCCCGCGTGCGCTGCACCAAGCGCTCGACAATGGGGGCCGACACGATGATATCCGGGGAGCCGGCCAGCGCCTCGCGGCCGAGTTGAAGCGCGTTGATGACCGCGTTGTGCGGATGGCCGCACGCGCGCTCGACCGCGATCGCGCACTGCGTCTCGGTCTGGTGGAGCGACGGCGTGCGCAGGAGCCAGTACACGGCCACGGCTGCGGGCAGCGCCAGTGCGACCGCAAGCGCCATTACGCGAGGCGTGGCTTGTTGCACGAGCGACGCAGGCAGGAGCGTAAGCGCGAGGAGACAGACCAGGAGTGCGACGAAGAAGACTAAAGTCGCCTCGAGGAGCCCCACGATCCGCTGGACCCACCTCACCCAGCGGATCGTTCGTGCAATTTGGCGATGGTCGTTTGTCATGGGACATGGAGATGGGCGGTGACCATCCGCCGTACGGCGGGCACAAAGACGCCAAGTGTCACCTTCGGCAAGTGAGTGTATAGGGCAAGGAACGTCTTGTCCAGTGATGGCCAGAACATCGAGGCGCAACGAGAGTCGGCTCAACATTGACCGCGCGCTAGCA
>JAJRTI010000979.1 GCA_024278415.1 Planctomycetota bacterium
CACCTGAACCCAGGCGCCGTAAAGGCCCGCCTTGTCGAACTCGCGGCGGAGCGCGGCCGCTTTGCGTGCGTCGCGCTCCAGCACGATCCAGCGCAGCCGCGTCTGCCGCACGAGCGCGCGCAGCAGCCGGCCCGAGCCCACGCCGAGGGCAAGGCCGTACCCGTTCGCGACTGCGGCCCGACCGGCCAAGCGTTGCGCGGCCGCGTCCCATTTGTCCGTGCGCCCGGGCAGGGCGCGCTTCCTCATGGCCGCGTACGCGCCGCGGATCTCCTCCGCGCTCAGCGCCCGCGAGTACACGCGCACCTGCGCGACCTCGCCCTGAAACCAATAGTAGCCCGCGTTCGCATTCTGCGAACCAATCGCGAGCTTCGTCGGGCTCGGATGCATGGGCTTGGCGACCTGCCGCGCCGCGCCTTCCCCATTCACAAACACGCGGATCGTCGGCCCCTTGGCGTCGTACACGCCCACGAGGTGCGCCCACTCGCCCTTGATCAACCTCGTGCGAGACTGCACGGTCGCCCGATCGAGGTCCTTGGTGGTGTTCAACCCGTTGATGACGAAGCGGCCTGAGCCGTCCTTTCCGATCATGAGCAGATAGCCTGAATTGGGCCCGCGCTTGCCCACTACGCACGAGGAGGGATCGCGGCGCGCGTTCGAGGAGGCGCCCGGCCCCTGCCACTTCACCCACGCCTCGACCGTCAGTGCGTCCGTCGGCATCAACGCTGCGTCGTCGCCGCAGTCGGCGAGCGCCTTGCCCTCGAACTTCCACACGTTGCCGAACGCGGCGCTTCGTGCGACCTGCGCCCCCCGGAGCGCGGCGCGGACGCGGCGCGGGCCGCTTCCTCTGCCCTCCTCCGCCATCTGCGGGAACGCCCACGGCCCCCACAAGGCGACCAAGCCGCGGGCCGCGTCCGCCGCGGGAGCCGGCCGCGTGTCGCCCGGCCCAAAGCCGTACATCCCGCCTTCCGCGGTCACGACTACGAGCCGGCCCGCGGCAGCGATCATGGCCGCCGGTGCGCCGTCGATTTTGGCCTGCCAACAGATGCGCGGCTTTTCGCCGGCCTTCGGAATCTCCACCGCGGCCACCACGTCTTTCGCGCCGCAATAGAGCCGGCGCCCGACCTTGATGAACGCCTTCAAGTCCACGCGCAGGCTCCACAACTTCTCAAACCGCACCACGGACCACACGGCCAACGGCGTCGCGCCGTAGAACTGCGTCACCGCCAACCCCCACTTGGGCCGCGTCACGTCGTACGCCGCGATCTCCTCGTACTGAACGCCCAGAGGCCGCCGGCTAAACCGCGCCGGCTTCGCATAATAGATCGCGTTCGGAGTCAGGATGGGCTCGCGGAACGCGCCGACTTCCTTTTGATTCATCGCCGCGATTTGCAGCCGAGGACGCTCCCGCAGCGCCTTCTCTTCGCCGACGAAACCTCTGCCCGACCACCACGCGAGATAGGTCGCGCGGCCGGCGTACAGCCGAATCCGGGTCTGGCCGTCGCGCTCCACCATGGGGAGCTTCTTCGCCTTCACCCATTTCCGAATCGTGTCGAGCGGCAGGCCTGAGAGTTCAGAGAACTCGGCCGGCGTAAACGGACCTTTCGGTTTGGGGCCGGGCGGCTGAAACGCGGCGGCGCGTGCGGCGAACATGTCGCCGCTGTGAAAGAAGTACGCGCCGGAGCCGGCGACCCACCAGCTTCCCTTGACCAGGCCGTAGCGTCCGCCCCAGCCGGTCGTGTAGGGCTCCATGTCGCCCGTGTTCGGATCGAACACCGCGGGCAGCGCGCGGCCGCAGGGCGCGAAGAGCTGGCCCGCGATGAGCGCGAGGTAGCCTTGGGGACAAATGCCGCCCTCGGTGCGCAAACCGTGGTCCACGAGCCCGCGGGCCGAGTAGGAGCCGCTCGCGTTGCGCCACAGGACCTTGCCCGTGCGCGCGTCGACCGCGCACACGTACGCGCCCTCGTTCGTCCACAACCCCGCGGCGAAGTAGATGCGGCCGTCGGCCAGCACCGGCCCGGCCACCGCGGGCCAGCGCGACACCATGCGCTCGTGTCCCAGCACCTTCCGCTCTTTCCATTTCGCCGGCGCGGCCCGCGTTTTCCACAGCAGGCGGCCGTCCCGCGCCTCCACGCAGTAGAGATAGCCGTCGTCGGAAGCGAAGTACACCTTGCCTTCCCACGCCGCGGGAGCGAAGCGCACCGGCCCCTCCGCGAAAAACTTCCAGCGCGGCGCGCCGGTCTCGATGTCGAACGCGCTCACGCTGTCGTCCGTCATGGATGGAACGAACACAAGCCCACCCATGGCCACGGGCTGATACGTGAGGTCGTAGCACAAGCGCACGTCGTACGGATGCGCCGGCTTGGGCCGCGGCAGAACGCGGCGCCATTGCAGACGCAGGTTCTCGGGCAACTCCGCCGGCGAGGCCGCGCTCCGGCTCGCATCGTAGCGCCACATAGGCCAGTCCGCGCCGGCCGCGCAAGCGCGGCCGGCCGGCAGCGCGGCACACGCGAAAACGAAAAGCAAACCTCGACACTTCGTCGTGAACATCATGCACGTCCTTGTGTTGTTCAGTATCTGGACCTTTTGCTCGAACAAACATTCCAGCCGAGTGCCAGGAGGAGCATCCAAGTGAGTTGCTATAGGCCCTTACCGGCTTTCGAACGTCAACATGTTGTCGATGTGTGCGGTGCGCGGCGACGTGGTTTGTAGTAGGGCAATTCATTGCCCGTCGAACGTCCTTGCTCTCACGAGGCAGACGGGCGATAAATCGCCCTACTACAAGCGGCCCGACGGCAGCGCGTAGCGCTGCTTTGCATCCGCACCCGTCGCTCCGCCGACGCGGGATCGGCGGGCGCGCTATACGTCTTGCACTCGGCTGAGATGTTACGGTCGAACCGACGCGCGCCGCACCGGCGCGAACCGCCTTCACGACGCATCGCGGTCGTTCACGGCGTGACGACGTAGATCGGGTCAGGTCCGAGCGTGAGCCGAAACTGGCCCGCCGCGGCCGGCTGCACGAGCGTCTCGTCGCCCATGATGCGCACGAGCCGCGCGGCCGCCGCGGGGTCTTTCAGGACGTAACGCGTGGGCTGATCGCCCACGTCCCACAGCACCCGAATCCGCTTGCCGCGCCGGGTGAATACGAATCCGCGCTGCGACGGAGAGAGATTGGGCGCGGGGCCAACGAAGCGCGCGTTCTCCAGCATGCGCGTCATGACCGCATACGCGACCCACGCCGGCCGCGGGGTGTGGTCGAACCGCTTGATCGCGTGGCCGGGGTCCGCGATGTGATTCTCC
>JAJRTI010000980.1 GCA_024278415.1 Planctomycetota bacterium
AACGGGGTGTCCGAGGAGCCGTCAGAGTACGGGCAGATCAACAAAGGTCTGGCTATCGAGCCTCTCGATCTGACCGACTACGGATGCGGCACGGACCCGGACACCGACGAAGCGAATGACCAATGACCAATGACCAATGACCAATGACTAATGACCAATGACCAATGACTAATGACTAATGACTAATGACTAATGACCATGAGCCCCTGCCTCGGGGGCCGTTGCCGGCCGCGGCTACTCGTTGTACGCCCTGATCTCGAACACGCGGGCCTCCTTCACCCCGTTCGTCGCGGTCACGGTGAGGCGGAGCTTCGTTGCGTTGACGGGATCAAAGCGGTGGATGCGCCGGCGCAGGAAGTTCGCCTTTGCGGACGCGACCTTCGCCCACTTCGCTCCATCGTAGACCGACACCGCGTAGTGCCGCACGCATTCGGGCGGCATGGGGATGGTCGCCCACCTTGGGTTGAGGTTGGTGTCGAAGGTGAGGTAGACCGAGTTGATGCGCTGGGGCTGATCCCAGGAGAGTTCGATCCATTGCGGCAGCTTCTGCTTGGGATCGGACGCCCACATGTTCGGCTTGTCCCCAATGATCCGCGCCCAGCCGTTGATGACATTCTCGGCATCGAAGCCCTGCACTTGGAGCGCGATCGGCGGCTCGGTGTAGAAGCCGTAGTATTGGTTCGGGACGACGGTCCATCGGCCGCGGCTTCCGCCGCCGTACGCGCGGCACGCGCCCATGGGCGCGGACTCCATGAGCCGCCAACTCAACCCCTCGGTCACCGGGAGCCACACCCACGCAAAGGGCGACTCGACGGCCGCGTCGAACTTGAACGCGACCCAGCCTTGGCTCTTGGCCGGGACAGTGGCCGTCGCGCGCGCGACATCGCTCTTGGACGTGAACTCGGCTCTCTTGCCCGCCGCGCGGAGAAACGCGGTGACCTTGGCGGGCTTTGCGGACTTGTTTGCGAGCATGAGATGGATCGTGTTGAAGCGCTTGTGTGCGCCGGTGGGGAACATGACCGCCCGCGGGGTGACGAGCGCGTGCCATTCGCCGCCGGAGATGGTTCGCGGCGCGTACTCTTGGTATCGCATGGTGCTCGATGCGGCCACCTTCGCCTTGCGTGCGAGGTCGAGGGGGTCTTCGTTCCTCACCTCCGGAATCGTCTGGTCGTCCTTGAGCAGCTTCTGCTGGAGTGCGGCCATGTGCTTCTTGTAGAGGCCGCGGGGAGTGGTGTTGAGCTGCACGCTCATCGCGGCCGCGGTGCCCGCGGCCTGGCCGACGGTGGCGAGCGTGTTTTGCACGCGCACGGAGCCGAGCGCGATATGGGTCACGCTCATGCAGCGGCCGGCCATGAGCAGGTTGTCGATGTTGCGCGAGTAAATCGCTCGATACGGGATGGTCCAGATGGGCACCCGCGCGTTGCTGTGGAAGGGGCCCTCTTTGCCGGAATAGATGCCCTTAGGGTGGTGCACGTCGAGCGGCCAGCCGCCGTACGCGATGCGGTCGGGGAAAACGCGGCCGGCTTGGCAGTCATTCTGCGTGACGATGTAGTCGCCGACGATGCGCCGGGACTCGCGCTTGGCCTCGACGATGGGGATGTGCGCGAGCGCGTAGTGGCGCGCCTGTTCCTTGAACTTGGAGTCGTTCTTGATCCAGTTCCAGTATCCGAAGACGATGCGGATCAGTTCGTCACGCGCCTTTTCCGCGTCGTATAAGTCGTCGATCGTGCCCTCGTGCTCCATCCACCATTGGCCTCCGCGGAAGTGCTTGGGGTATCGGTTGAACTCGCTGGGCGGGGGCAGTTTCGCAGCCCAAGGCGGGGGCGTGTAATCGACCGGCTTACCCATGTCGTCTGCGCGGTAGTTCAGCGCTCCACCCATGAGGCAGCCGCTCATGGTGATCTTGTCGGCCTTCTCCGGTGCGAAGCTCTCGTTGAACTCGTCCCTCGCCTCCCGGCCAAGACGGTAGTCCGCCTTGGCGAAGTAGGCGACCCATCCGTCGCCGGTGCAGTCGATGAAGCGCTTAGCCTTGTACACGGTAATCTCGTTAGAGAGCGTGTTCACCGCCTTGACCGCGGCGATGGTGCGGTCGTTGGCCATGATCACGTCGAAGACGTGGGTGTTGAGGAACACGTCGAGGTTCTTCTCCGCCGCGGCCATGACCTGGAACGGCGCGCTCATCTTCGGGTAGCCGTAGCGTGCGCGGATGCGTCCCGCTTCCTCCGCGATGCCGGTCTCCCGCGCATTGCGATGCGTGCTGGCTGCGCCGTTCATGGGCACGCCAAGTTCGATGCTCGCGTTGCCGCCCAAGACCGGCCGGTTCTGGATCAGCGCGGTCTTGGCGCCCGTACGCGCCGCGGCGATCGCGGCGGGCGAGCCGGCCGAGCCCGCGCCCACGACGATCACATCCCACTCGCCCACCACCTTGGGCTCCAGCGACAGGCCCGTGAGCCGGCTGCGCTCTCGATTGACGGATGCCATGTCCGCGGGCGGCGTGTAGCTCATGTCCGTGGTGAGCACGAGCGCATCGCACCGGCCGTAGTAGCCGGTCAAATCGTGCAGCGCGAGGGTGTTCTTGCCGGCGGGGATGTCGAACTCGCCGGCCGATTCCCAGAGCCATTCCTCGCTCGGCGCGCGGCCGAAGATCTTGTCAGCGGCCTTGCCGTTGACCGCGACCTGGAACTGGCCCGGCGAGTAGCCCTTGAGCCAGTTCTTGGCGCGCACCCACAGGCGGTAGCGGCCTGGCCGTTGCACGTTGAACTCGACCGCGGCGTCCTTGACGGGTTTGCCGATGCCTGCTGCGATGAGATACGCGGAGCCCATGAGGTGGACGAACTGCGTGTCGAGGAGCCAGCCGCCATAGTTCTGGAAATCCTCCGCGTCGATCCAGATGAAGCCGTCCTTGACCATTTGGATCTTCCGCGTCGGTTTGCGGAATGCGGCTCGCTCCGCCTTGCCGATGGTCCGGGCCTTGATGGTGATGGCCTTCTGCTCAGCAAGTGCGCGGAGGCCGGCCGCGTACGAGGCTTACACATCGTCAGGGCCGAGCGCCCGTGCGTAGATCTTGGCCTCGTCGATGATGCCTTTGAGACGGTACAAGCCTGCGCGTCCGCCCATGTGCACCTCGGCATAGGCCGCGTCGATGTCGCCGGCATGAGGCTTCTGCGCGGCCAGCTTGCCATCGATATAGATGCGCATCTCCTTGCCGTCGTACGTGCCGGCGAGGTGATACCATTGGCCCGGCGACCAGTCTGCCTTGGGGGCGGTGAGAATATCGAACTTCCCGTTGGTCCAGATGATGAAGCCGAGGCGGTTGCCGGAGAAGCGCAGCGCGTAGCATCCGTTCTTGCGCACGACGCTGGGGAATCCGCTCTGGGTGGCTTGGCTGAGTTTGACCCATGCTTCGACGGACACCGCTTCCAAAGGGCATAGCGATGGCGAACTGTTGGCCCTCACGGACGCCATGCGGTCGTCAAAGAGGATCGCCGCGCCGTCCACTCCCTTCACGAGCTTGCCGTAGGATATGAGCGCGTCGTTGCCGTTGCCGCTGTCGTCGGGGGTGGTCGTGCCCGCCACCTTGTTGAAGCTCCAATGGGCGACAGGGCCGTCTTGGGCCCTGGCCATGGAGAACAGGGCTGCGGCATAGGCGAGTGCAAGTAGGATGCGAGCGGCTCGGATCATGTGTGCGGTCTCCGGATGTGGTACGGGACGTTCCCAAGCTGGAGCTTGGGAACGAGGCCATGATACTGCCTGTCATGGGTGTCAGCAACTTGGGGCGGCGCGCTGACAAGATGACAAGGTGAGGGAGTGAGGGGGTGACAAGGTGACAAGGTGAAGGCGGAGCGCTGGGCCGTGTGTGCGCCGGCTTTGACGGCGCTTTGGATCGGGAGGGATGGCAAGGTGGGGGAAAGGGTCAAGCGATTGCGTGGGCCATGGGGACTCCTCCAAAACAAACGGGGACCGCCTAAAGGCGGGACTCCAAACGGCAGGCGTCGCCGGCGCGCGGATGTGCTAAACTGAGGCTATGTGGCTTCAGGACAACAGGCGGTATCGCGTGGTCTGCGCGGCCGTGCTCATCGGCGCCGGCGTGTTGCTCTGCCGGGGCATCGGCGAGCCGTTCGTGGGCCAGCACGAGTCTGCCGCGGCTTCGGTGGCGAACTACGCGCGCAACTTTGTGCGGTACGGATATGGGCAGACGAAGCTCGGCTTGATCGTGGATTCGGGGCCGATCGACTTCGAGCGACAGGAACTGCACCACTACTTGCACAGCACGCCGTTGCTGTCGTTCCTGGTATCGCTTTCGTTCCGTGTCTTTGGGGTCCACGAGTGGGCGGTGCGGATCGTGCCGATCGTGCAGGCGCTGCTATGCGTCGCGCTCGTGATGCTCCTTGCGGAGCGCTTGTGGGGCCGGCCGGAAGCCGTGCTCGCTGGACTGCTGCTTTCGGTGACGCCGGCCTTCGCTTACTACGGCCGGGTCGCGGAGTTCGTGACGTTCACCCTCGGCTTCACGCTCTTCTGCACGTACGCGTACGTCCGCTGGCGGGAAGGTGGGAGGCGCGTGTGGTTCGTCGCCATGCTTGCCGGCGCGTGGCTCGCGGCGCTCACGTCGTTCGAAGGCTGGCCCGTGTCCTTGGTGCTGTTCGCGCACTACTGGCGCACCGCGAAGCCGCGGCGCCGGAGTGCGTGGTTGCTGCCGGCCGCGACCGCGGCCGCGTTGGGTTTGCAGGCCGCGCACGTGGCGTGGCTCATTGGCCCGTCTCAGATGGTGGAGGATGCACTGGCTGTGCTGGGCCGCCGGGGTGTGGGCGGCGCGGGCGCGTTCGTGGGCATGGTCGCCGCGCAGGGGACGTGGGCGTGGAGCTATCTGACGCTGCCGCTCCTGGCGCTGGCGGCCGTGGGCGCTGCCGCGCTCCTCACGCGGAGGAAGGCGGCCGGTGGGATCGTGTTGGTCCTGGCCGCGAATCGCGCGTTGGTGTCGATCGTCTTCGCCGGGCATGCCGCGGACCACGAATTCACCATGTACGGTTACACGCCGGCCCTGGCCATGGCGGCCGCGGTCGGGCTGCTCGAGGTGTGGCGGTGGGTCGCGGGGAGCGCGGAGTGCGTCGCTCGGAGGTATGGAGCGTGGGCTTGCTGTGGCGCCTTGCTCGCGGCCCATATCGTTACGGGGATACAGATGTGGGACATCATCCACAAACGCCGGTTCTACCAGCCGTGGTACGGCATC
>JAJRTI010000981.1 GCA_024278415.1 Planctomycetota bacterium
CTCTTACTCTTACTCTTACTCTTACTCTTACTCTTACTCTTACTCCGACTCCTACTCCGACTCCTAACTCGGATCACGCCGCGGGGAAACAGTCCACAAGGCACAGCCGCCTCAGCCGACCTCCTCCACGTGTGGCTCGTCGCCGACCTGGGCCATGAGCCGGTGCAGTTCGTCCTTGAGTTCCTTCACCACGTCCGCGTACGCCGGGTCGTGGTACACGCTGTTCAGTTCGTAGGGATCCTTCTCCAAGTCGAACAGCTCCCACTCAGGCTCGGTGGGCTCGTCGACCGCGCCGGGTTGGTCGAGCGCTTGGCCGTAGTAGTAGATCAGCTTGTGGCGCAGCGTGCGCACGCCGTAGTGCGCGTACACGTTGTGGTGGGCCTTGTGCATCCAATAGCGATAGTATAGCGACTGCTGCCAATCGTCGGGTGTCGCGCCCTGGAGCAGCGGCCGGAAGCTCGCGCCCTGGAACGCGTCGGGCGCGTCCACGCCGGCGTAGTCGAGGAACGTGGGAGCGAAGTCCACGTTGAGCGCGATGTCCCGGTTCACGCTGCCCGGCTCGATCTCGCGCGGGTAGCGGACGACGAACGGCATGCGCAGCGACTCTTCATACATGAACCGCTTGTCGTACCACCCGTGGTCGCCGAGGAAAAAGCCTTGGTCGGACGTGTAGATCACGATCGTGTTCTCAGCCAGGCCAAGCTCATCGAGCGTGTCGAGCAGCCGGCCCACGTTGTCATCGACGCTGGCAATGCAGCGCAAGTAATCTTTGATGTAGCGCTGGTATTTCCACTGCTTGAGTTCCTGGCCGGACAGCTTCCGGCGCCGGCCCTCGGACTCGATCTCCATCTCCATGTCCACGATGCGCTGCCACTCGTTCAGCTCACGGCCCACGAGTCCCGGCGGCGGCTCCACTTTGAGATCGCGTCGATGGAGGTCGGTCTCGATGCGCATCTTCGCGGCCGCCGCGGCCGCGGCTCGGTTGGCGTAGTCGTCGTTGAACGTCTCAGGCTCCGGGATATCGATGCCGTCGTACAGGCGCGCGTGCTTGTCGTCCGGATCCCACGGCCGGTGCGGAGCCTTGTGGTGGCACATGAGGCAGAACGGGCCTTCCTCGCGCCGCGCGTTGATCCAGTCGATGCACATGTCGGTGATCAGGTCCGTCGCGTAGCCCTTCAGCGTGCGTTTCGTTCCGCCGTTTGGCCCGGGGAAGATGAACACCGGGTCGTGGTACAGCCCCTGCCCCGGCAGCACGGCCCAATCGTCAAACCCGGTGGGGCAATGCTGCGGGCCTTGCCCCAAGTGCCACTTGCCGAAGATCGCGGTGCGATAGCCGGCCTGTTGGAGCAGCTTGGGGTACGTGAGCAGCGAGTTGTCCATGTGGGTGGTGAGGGTGGTCACCCGGTTGACGTGGTTGTACGTGCCCGCGAGTATCACCGCGCGGCTCGGTGTGCAAATAGAGTTGGTGCAGAAGCAATTGTCGAACCGCATGCCCTCGTTCGCGATGCGGTCGAGGTGCGGCGTCTCGTTGATGCGGCTGCCGTAGCAGCTCATCGCGTGCGACGCGTGGTCGTCGGTCATGATGAAGAGGATGTTCGGTCGGTCGTCGGGCATTGCGTGTCTATCCGTTCGTCAAAGGAGATGAACCACAGAGAGCACGGAGGGGCACAGGGGGTGGGCAAGGGAGCAGGGAGAACGTCAGCCTTGGAGAGAAGCAGCTCGGCCTCAGCGGTCAGTCGAAGCTCTTCCGACTGACCCGACGGCCTTGAGCCTTCATCTCTCGATCTGACAGACTTGTGACTGAGCAAGTACACCCAAACGCGGACGGGGGGGTAGTTCTGCACCCAGAGCGGATCGTGAAAGCGCTTTATGACCAGGGAGCATACCATGTTCGGACCCAGCATGGCACTCACTTCGTGCCGGAGTCACGGCTGCCCTTGTCCCTCTCTACGCTCTCCGTGTCCTCTGTGGTTAGCTCCCCACGGCGCGCGTCATGGCCACGAAGTTCGCGTTCGGGCACTTCGGCGAGACCGCGCAGCCGGGGCTGATGATGTCCACCCCGGCGTCGACGCAGGCGTGCACTTGGCGTTCGATCTCCTCGGGCGCGGCCTGCATGAGGTCGGTCGTGTTGACGTTGCCCATGATCGTAAATTTGCCGGCCGCCGCGGCCTTCATCGTCTTGGGGTCGATCTCCCAGTCGAAGTTGAAACACGTGAGGCCGATCTCCGCGAGCGCGTCGAGCCGGGCGGTGATGTCGCCGCACATGTGCATGATCGTGGGGCCGTCGATCTGCGCGAGCAGGCGCTTGTGCACGGGCAGCAGCAGGTCGCGATACATGGCCGGCGACATCATGTTCGCGCCCGCGCCGCCCTCGCCGATTGCGAGCGCGTCCGCGCCAGCCTCGAACTGCGCGTTCGCGCACTTCACGAGGACCCCGACGCTCACGTCCAGGAAGTGCTTGATCTTGTCCGGCTCCATGACCGTGGCCATCATGGTCTTGTCCACGCCGTGCATGACCTGGGTCATCGAGAACGGGCCCATCACCTTGCCGAGCACGGCAACGCGGCCGCCGTAATCGCGCTTGGCGATGCGCAGCGCTTCGAGATACGTCGACACCGGCGGCCGGTCAAGAATGTCGTCCGGCGCGGTTGCGTCCTCCGGCTCGGCCCAGGGGTGGGATGCGTACATGGGCAGCACGTCCGGCGCTCCCCAGTCCATCTCCGCTCCCAGCGCGGCGGGCTCGTTGAAGAAGTTGATGATGAACGTAACCGCGTCGAACCCGAGCGCGTCGTGGTTGGCGTAGCACAGGCGCGCAAGTTGCGCCGGGTCCTTGTGCGCGTCGGGCATGCGGCAGCCGATCTGCTCCTGGAGTTCGAGCGTGGTCAGCGCGGACACGTGCGCGGTGGGTGGCCGGTCGACCGGCTCGCCGTGCAAAGCGGCGAGGAAACGTTCACGGGAGGTCATGGGGCAGGGAAGAAGCGCAAAGGCGCCAAGACGCTGAGGCGCAAGGGGGAGAAAGGGATGCCAGACGCACCAAGGATAATCTCATCGGCGCGAGAACACAACGACGGAAGGTGTGCAAGACTTCAGCTTCTCATGCAGCTTCGCCACCGTGCGCAGGGAGTAACACGCGCTTACATCGCGTGCCATTCTGAGCGTAGCGAAGAATGACCGTTCCGTGGCCCCCGCGACTGTGCGCTCGCCCCCGCGTCATCCCTCATCGTCGTTGCCCGACTCCTGGTCCCCGTCCGTCGCGCCCACACGGATCTCTTTGCGGGCCGCGTGCAAAGCGTCCTTGAGTTGGCCGGCGTCGGCGAACCGCCCCTCTCGATTCGCACACAGGGCTTGCTCGCAGATGCCGCGCACGCTTTCCGGCACGTCTGCGTCGTGCGGCCATGAGAGTGCGCCTTCGAGCACGCGCTCCATCACGGCCACCGGGCTTTCCGCGGCGAACGGCTCCTGGTTGGCGGCCATGTGGTAGAGCACCGCGCCGAGCGAGAAGATATCGCAACGGTAGTCCGTCTCCTCTCCGCGCAGCAGCTCCGGGGCCATGTAGTTGCGCACGTCCTCGGACTCGATCGCGAGCACGGTGCCCAGCGAGGCGCCCTCGTCCAAGGGCCGCGCGAGGCCGAAGCCGGTGAGCTTCGCCACGTTGCTGCTGTCGATCAGGATGTTTGCGGGCTTGATGTTGCGGTGCACGACGCGCTTGGCGTGCGCATGTTCGAGCGCGCGGCAGACGTGGATGCCGAAGGTGAGCGTCGTATACGTGGGCAGCGGCGAGCGCTTCTTGCGCCGGTAGTTGAGCACGTCCTTCAGGCTGGCTTGGTCCACGTATTCCATGACCACGTACGCGAGGCCCCGCTCGATGCCGGCGTCGAAGACGGTGACGACGTTCGTGTGGTTGAGCTTGCCCGCGGACCGCACGCCGCGCATGAAGCGGTCAATGGCCTGCTTCTGCGCGTCCGGATCGGCGCCTGCGGGCGGAACGAGCACCTTGACCGCGACCGTGCGGTCGATGGAGACCTGCCGCGCCTCAAACACGTAGCCCGCGCCGTCTTTGTCGAACCGGCGCACAATCTCACATCCGGCGAACGTCTGGCCAACGAGCCCCTCCGGCGCGACCTCAGGCACAAGCGTCTGCTCGTCATGTGTGGCCGCGTCCATGGGCACAGGGGGCCGGGCAGGCTCATCGTCGTCCGCGAGAAACGTGACGCGAGTGGTCCCCAGCACCATCTCGTCGCCGTCGTAGAGCAGCGCCTTCTGAACCCTCGCGCCATTGAGGACCGTGCCGGCCTTGCTCCCCAGATCCACGAGCCAGAAAAACTCGCCGTCCACCTCGACGTGGCAATGGTGCCGCGACACGAGCTTGTCGTCCACGGTGAGGTCGCAGTCCGCGGACCGTCCGAGGATCATCACGCCGCGGCTGGGCAGCGTGACCCGCGGGCCGTCGTCGCCGATCTGTAGGTAGCCGCGCATGAGCGGCGATTATATCAGCCCCTTCCGCGCACTGTCAAAACGCGGCCGCGGCACCTCAGGCATGTCCCGCGGACTTCTGGCCCCATCCCCGCGGGTGAGGCCTGAATTGCTAATTAGGGAGGGGCGCAACTCGGGCATCGCCGTCAGGATAACTCGGGTTTCGAGCCACTCCCAGCACTGAAGTGCTGAGCGAGCCCGCATGGCCTTTGACTTATGCGGGCACATATATCAGCATGCGCAGGGGCCATCGGTTTATCAGCCGCCCACTGGGTTGTCAACTGCGCGACGCCTTGGAGTAAAGCTTTCTGAAAGAGCGCATGGAGCTATGGACACGATGAGAATCGCCCTTGTCTCGCCCGCGGGCGCGATGCACCGATGCACGTCCGGCAACTTCCGGAAAGCGCTGCGCTACGCGCCCCTGACGCTGACGACGCTCGCAGCGCTGGCGCCCGATGAGATCGAGGCCGAGATCGAGATCATCGACGAGGGCGTGCAGCGCATTCCAGATCAGATCGACGCGGACATCGTTGGCATCACGGCCATCACCGGCACGGCCACGCGCGCGTACAAGCTCGCGGACAGGCTTCGGGCACAGGGCCTCCCGGTGGTGTTAGGCGGCGTGCATCCGACCATCATGCCGGACGAGGCCAAGGCCCACGCGGACGCGGTCGTTGTCGGGTACGCCGAGGACACGTGGCCCCAGTTGCTTCGGGACTTCGCGGCGGGCCGCATGAAGCCTCTGTATGAACAACGCGGCGCGGTGTCACTGACCCACCGGCCCTTCCCGCGGCGCGATTTGCTGCGAGCCAATCTGTACCTCACGATCAATAGCATTCAGGCGACCCGAGGGTGCCCGAACGCGTGCGACTTCTGCATCATCCCTAGAGCGTGGGGACGACGGCAGGCGTTCCGGCCCGTCGCCGACGTCGTCCGCGAAATCGATTTCATGGGCGCGAAGGCGCTCTGCTTCTTGGACCCGAGCCCGATTGAAAACGCGGCATACGCCAAGGAGCTGTACCGAGCGCTGATTCCGTTGCGATTGAAGTGGTATGGGCTCTCAACCGTGAAGATCGCCGACGATCCCGAACTGCTCGATCTCTGTGCAAAGAGCGGTTGCCGTGGGCTGCTGCTGGGGTTCGAGTCGCTGTCGCAGATGGAGCTGAACCAGATTGGCAAGCCATTCAATTCGCCGCACAAATACATCGAAACGGTGAAACGCTTGCACGGCCGCGGCATCGCGGTGCAGGGCTGCTTTGTATTCGGCTTCGACACGGACGACGCGTCGATGTTTGGCCGCACGGTCGAGTTCGTCCACAAGTCAGGCATCGATCTGCCGCGCTACTCAGTGTACACGCCATTCCCGCAGACCGACCTTTTCGCCCGACTCAAGGCGCAAGGCCGAATCCTGACCGAGGACTGGGCTCTGTACGATTCGCAGCACGTAGTCTTCCAGCCGGCTCTCATGTCCCCCGACGAACTAGAGAGCGGCCTGCACTGGGCATGGCGTCAGACCTATTCGCTCGGTTCCATATTCAGGCGAGTCCTCCGTTCGCGCTGCGCTCCGTTTGTCACTCTCTTCGCCAACTTTGGGTACCGAGTGTACGCCGAGCGGCTGCCCGGCTTTACGCCAGACGTAGTGAGCGAGTCTGAAGCCGCGCCTGTGGCCCGGAGGGCGTCCGCATGAAGGTCGCGTTGATCATGCCGGGCATAGGACGCAAGGCTGGCGAGCCGTTCCCGAAGTCCTGGACCATGGAGCCGCTGGCCATGGTCATGCTGGCCGGGCTCGCGCCGCCTGACGTGGAGGTTTGCTTCTACGACGACCGGCTCGAGAGCATCCCCTACGACGAGCCGTTCGATCTCGTCGCGATCACGGCCGAAACGTACACCGCCCGGCGAGCGTACGGCATCGCCGAACGGTTCCGGGCGAACCGCGTCCCAGTAGTGCTCGGCGGATACCATCCGACGCTGGCGCCCGACGAGGCGATCGAGCATGCGGAGAGCGTTCTCATCGGCGAAGCGGAGGGGCTCTGGCGAACGGTCTTGGCGGACGCGGCCGCCGGCAAACTGAAGCGGCTCTACCAGACTCGGGAACGCCCAAGCCTGGAGGGCCTTCGGCCGGACCGGTCGATCTTCCACAACAGGAAGTACATGGACCTCGGCTTGGTAGAAGCTGCACGCGGGTGCCACCACGCGTGCGACTTCTGCTCGATCAGCGCGTTCTACCGGCGGTCCCACCGCTTACGCCCGGCCCACGAAGTAGCCGCGGAGATCGCGGGCATGACCACCAAGCGCATTTTCCTGGTCGACGACAACGTAGGGGCCGATCGCGACGCGCTGATCGCGCTTTGCGAC
>JAJRTI010000982.1 GCA_024278415.1 Planctomycetota bacterium
CACTACTCCGGTAGCATGGTCTACGAGACGACGTTCGAGTGGCGCGGCGCCGCGGCTAAGCGCGCCCTGTTGCGCTTCGAGCGCGTCATGACTGTGGCCCAGGCCACGCTCAACGGCCAGGACTGCGGCGCGGCCGCGTGGGCGCCGTGGGAATGCGACGTGTCCGGCGCGCTCAAGAGCGGCGCGAACGTACTCAGGGTCGAGGTGGCCAACACGTCCATGAACATGATCGAGGGCGAGGCGAGCGAGTCGGGGATCATTGGGCCGGTGGTGCTCTGCACGGGCTAGGCGCTGGCGCTGCACAGACACGGCATCGGTCTCATGCGGCATCAAATAACCACACTTTCCAAAGTGTGGTTATTTGATGCCGCGGCGCATGGCTTGCGCGGTGATGGCTGGGCTCAGCCGCCCGTTCCCGCGTCGTTCGCGACGACCACCTGATTCCGCCCGCCTTCCTTGGCTCGATAGAGCGCTTGGTCAACGATCTCGATGACATCCTCTGGCATGCGCATGTCGTCATGATGTGTGGCCACGCCGAAGCTGGCGGTCACGCTCACTTTGCGGCCGTCCTCTGACTTGAAGCGCTTCTTCTCGATTCGTTGCCGCACGCGCTCGGCAAGCTTGGCCGCGCCCTCCGCGCCGGTTTCGGGCAACAACATGGCCAATTCTTCGCCGCCATAGCGGAACGCCGCGTCCGACTTGCGCAACGCCTTGCGCATGGTGTCGGCCACCCCCACGAGCACGTGGTCGCCGGTCAAGTGCCCGTAGGTGTCGTTGACCTTCTTGAAGTGGTCGATGTCCACCAGCACGAGAGAAAACAACTGGCCGTGGCGCCGCGCCATGTTGAGGCAAGCCGCAAGCTGTTCCAGGAAGTGCCGCTTCGTGTAGAGCTTCGTGAGCCCGTCGACAATGGCCTTGTCGTGCAGGTGCGACGTCTTGATGGCCACCGCGATGTGCTCGGCGATGTCGCGCGCTTGGCGCTCCAACTGGTCGGCCACCGCGGTCTTGGCTTCGGGCGAGCCCTCCAGCGCGGTGGACAACTCCAGCACGCCCAAGCACTCGCGGTCTGCGCGCAGGGGCAGCAGCAAATGCAATTCGTCGCTCTCCGCGTAGCGCGAGACGGTCTGCGTCTGAAACACATCCTGCGCGTGCGCGGTGTCCAGATCGCCGGCATTGATGGCTTTGGCGAAGAGCGTGTTGCCCCCTTGGCGTTGGGCTTGGGATTCGAGTTCGCCCGTGGCCAGGTCCGCCAAGTAGATGGTGATTGTGCGTGTTTCGAGCAGGCCCTCGACGAGGAGGAGGACTTGCTCGAGGATGCGCTCGAAGTCCACGTCGTTGGTGACGACGCGCGTGACCTCGCGCATCGCGGTGAGGAGTTCGATCTGCCGGCGCAGGTCCTCATTGCGGCGCTGTAGGAATTCGTATCGGCCGTCGTCGTCGTTCGAGCGTTGGGCGCGCCGGGCGTGCAGGTCGGCCGTGCGCATGAGGTGGAGCATGGCCACGAGCGACCCGGCCGCGGCCGCCGCACCCAAGGCGATGGCCCAACGCGGAGGCGGCACGAGCCCCGTGTGCCACGCTCCAAGCGCTTCGCCAAGCGCCAGTATGCCGGCGAGCAGAAGGAGTAGCGCCGGTGAGAGAAGAAGAATCCGCCGGGGGTTCATGGACGCTTGCCCCTGCCGGAGCCCAGTGACACGTATGGCCGCAGACCGTCGACGACCTTTGCGGGCATGCCCTTGATCTGCTTCAGTTGCCCCACGTCCTCGAAACGGCCGCCAGGCTGTTGGCGCCGCGCGGCCACGATTTGCTTGGCCCGCTTGGGGCCGATGCCGGGCAAGATGACCAGGTCGAACCACTCCGCGGTGTTGAGGTCGATGCGTGTTCGCGCCGAACGCGGGCTGCGAACGACCGTCGGGCCGGCGGACAAGGCCAACTGCTGCCACCGAATGCGCGCCGCGCTCGCGAGCAGGAGCGCACTCACCAAGGCCGCGATCACGGCCTGCTCATGCTTGGTGAGCGACAGGTCTTCAATGAGGCGCCGGAGTTTCATGCGCAGTCAGCTCCCTGCACGTGATAGAAGAGACGCGTGGGGCATTCTAACACGCCGCCGGAGGGGGGGTCAAACGGGCGAGAAAACGCGGCCTGCCTAGGGCGCGAGATTTGCTCGGCAGGCGGCCGGGCTGTCCACGCGGCGGTGCACGCGCAGGTTGCTCCCCACGACCCTCCGCGCGGGTGAGTGGGCGGGTGAGCATTTGTGTTGATTCGTCCGCGACAAAGTGATAGTCTGTTCCGTTCATTTTGCCCGCGCCCAGCGTTTGTGCGGCGCTTTTCCTTGCATTCCTGCGCTTGACAGCATGACTGATACACTGACACTGCCCAAGGGATACTGCTTCCACTTCCCCGGCGCTCCTGATGCTCGCGTCGTGGACGCGCCCCTTCCCGACGATGTGCGCCTGGGCCTCATGCACCCCACGCAAGTGCTGACCGTTGCGCGGGTCGACGTGGGCCAGGCCGTCAAGACCGGCCAGATCGTTGCCGAGAGCGAAGCTTGCCCGGCGATCAAGCTTGTCTCGCCGATTACCGGCAAGGTGACCGAGACTGTTGAAACGCATGGCATCAAGCGCGCGCTCAAGCCTGGCTTTATCACGATCGTACGCGAGGGGGATGAGGACAACTGGGAGACGGGCGAGGGCGCGTCGGAGACGCCGGAACACATCTCGGTCGAGACCGCCCGCGAGATGCTCATTCAGGCCGGGCTCTGGCCGAGCATCAAGGAGCTGCCCCAGGCCGGGCCGGCTGCTTCCACCGATGGCGACCCGCAGGCCCTCGTGGTGAAGTGTGTGTTCTCGGAGCCGTTCATGCCCAAGGGCAACGCGATTCTTACGGACCATGTAGACGAGTTTGAGCGCGGCCTGGAGTATTTCCAGCGCGCCACCTCGGGCTACACGCGGCTCCACCTCATCCTCACCGCACCCATGGCCAAGTTGACCCAGGATATCGGCAAGGCGATCCACAGCCGCGCCTGGATCACGCCTTGCTACGTGGATCGCGTCTATCCCGCGGAGAATGACAAGTATTTGTTCAAGTTGCTCTTCGGCGAGAAGGCTAGAGATCCGAACTTCCGCGCGTGGTTTGTGGATGCGCAGACGGTGCTCGCGGTTGGCGCGTGCCTGGCGCATGGCAAGCCGAGCGTAGAGCGCATTCTTTCTGTGGCCGGCCCCTGCGTGAAGTCGCCCGAGCACGTGCGCGTGCGCGTGGGCTCCAAGATCGACGACGTGCTTGCGGGCCGGCTCGAGCCTGGCGAGAACCGCATCGTGCGCGGCGGTGTGCTGACTGGGCAGAAGATCGCAGAGGAAGACGCGCGCATCGGCCCCATGGACTTGGCGCTGACCGTGTTGCCCGAAGGCCGCGAGCGCGAGTTCCTGGGTTTCGTGCGGCCCGGCGCGGACCGCGACAGCTTTTCCCGCACGTTCCTGTCCGTGTTCCGGCCCGACGCTCCGCGCTCCATGCACACCAACGTGCGCGGCGAGCCGCGGCCGTGCGTGAGTTGCGGGTATTGCGAAGACATCTGCCCCGCGGGCATCATGCCCCATTGGCTCTACAAGTGCCTGACGACCGACCGTCTGGAGGAGGCCGAGCAGATGGGCTTGGAGCTGTGCCTGGGCTGCGGCCTCTGTACGTACGTATGCCCCTCCAAGATCGAGCTGCGAGCGGAGTTCAAAGCCGGCAAGGCCGCGCTCGCCATGGAGAAAGAGTAGAGCGAGCCAGCCGCTTGTGACCAGTGACCTGTGACAACGGACCACCGATCGTCCATGAGATTCCTGCGCACCATCTTTGATAAGACCGAGCCGCTGTTCGAGAAGCCTCTGCTGCGGCCGTTCAAGTGCATCTTCGATGCGACCGACGCGTTTTTCTTCGCGCCGGGCCACGTGACCGAGAGCGACGTGCACGTGCGCGACGCGCTCGACGTGAAGCGGTACATGAGCATCGTGATCGTGGCCGCGTTGCCCGCGCTCGCCGCGTCGCTCTACTTCTTCGGGCTGCGCGTGCTGGGGCTCATCCTCGTGTCCTACGCGGTGGGCGGCGCGGTGGAGACGCTTTTTTGCGTCATGCGCAAGGAAGAGATCTCCGAGGGCTTCCTCGTCACGGGCATGCTCTTTCCGCTCGTCTTGCCGCCGGCGACACCCTACTGGGTCTGTGCGTTGGGCGTCGCGTTTGGCGTCGCGTTCGGCAAGGAAATCTTCGGCGGCACTGGGCGCAACCCGTTCAATCCGGCGCTCGTGGGCCGCTGCTTCGTGTTCATTGCGTATCCCAAACAGATGGCCGAGGGCTGGGTGGCGCCCGGCGCGGGCCCGCTCGGCAACGCTCTCAAGTACATCAGTTCGGGCAACGACGCGGTCACGTCTGCGACGCCGCTCATCGAGGCCGCCAAGGGCCACATGCCGGACTCGATTGTGCCGTTGCTCATCGGCAACGTGAGCGGCAGCGCGGGCGAGACGTCGGCGCTGCTCATCCTGATCGGCGGCGTGTTCCTCTGCGCGACCCAAGTGGGCAACTGGCGCATCCCCGTCTCGATCCTCGCCTCCGCGTTCGTCGCCGCGCTCGTGCTTCACCCCATGGCCCCGGACAAGATCATCCCCGCGCAGTACACACTGTTCATGGGCGGGCTCATGTTTGGCGCGGTCTTTATGGCCACGGACCCGGTCACGGCCCCGTGCACCAACCCGGCCCGCGTGATGTATGGCATCCTCATCGGCGTGCTCACCGTGCTGCTGCGCGGGTTCACGCCGTTGAACGAAGGCATTATGTTCGCCATCCTCCTCATGAACATCTTTGCGCCGCTGCTTGACGAGGCCGTGGCAGGGATTCGGTGTCGACGCTATGCAATCCAGAGGTAACGCGTACGCGGTCATCTTCACGACGCTGCTCAGCCTGGTCTGTGCGCTGCTGCTGACCGGCTTCAAAGTTGCGCTGGCCGAGCGCCAGGAGCGCAACAAGCGGATCGACAAGATGAAGAACGTGCTCGGCGTGCTCAAGGTCGACTACGACCCGGCGGCCGGCGCTGAAGCGATCGAGGCGGCCTACACGGCCAACGTCGTGTCGGAGAAACGGGGCCCGCTTGAGGTCTACACGTATAAGTCCGCGTCGGGGCCGCAGGCGTACGCGTTCGGCGTGGAAGGCATGGGCCTGTGGGACAAGGTGTTCGGCCTGCTCGCGGTCGAGCCGGACTTGAAGACCATCCGGGGGGTGCGTTTCTACGCCCAGCAAGAGACACCCGGCCTCGGCGGCCGCATCAGCGAGCACGGCTTCACCCAGCAGTTCGAGGGCAAGTCCATCTACGGCTCGTCGGGCAAGCCCGGCATCCGCATCACCAAGCCTGGAAAGGCCTCGGCTGCTAACGAAGTGGATGGCATCACCGGCGCCACGCTCACCTGCGACGGCGTCCAGAAGTTAATGAACAAAGACATTGAAGCATTCCTCGCCGCCATGAAGGCTCCCCAAACGAAATGCGCGACTCCGCCATAACTGCCGCCGACGCGACGGAGGCCGAAGCGCTATTCTCCCCGAAGAACAAGCGCATTGCCAAGTCCGGCGTGTGGAAAGAGAACCCCATCTTCTGCCAGATCCTCGGCATCTGCTCCGCTCTCGCGGTCACGGGCCGAGTGTCGAACGCGATCGTCATGAGCGCGGCGCTCATATTCGTGGTTATGGGCAGCAACGTGATCGTGTCGCTGCTGCGCAGCTACATCCCGCGGCGCACGCGCATGATCGTCGAAGTGACGATCATCTCCACGTTTGTGATCATGGTGGACCAACTCCTCAGGGCGTACTGGTACGACATGAGCAAGGAGTTGGGGCCGTACGTGGGCCTCATCATCACCAACTGCATCGTCATGGGCCGGGCCGAAGGGTTTGCGCTCATGAACAAGCCTTGGCCGAGCCTCCTCGACGCGGTTGGCAACGGCTTGGGGTATGCGTTTGTGCTCATCGCCATCGCGATCCCCCGCGAGATCTTCGGCACTGGCAGCATCCTCGCCGGCATGGTTGGCGAAGAAGGCATTCGCGTCATGCCCCAGGCTTACATCAACAACCAAATCATGGTGCTCGCGCCGGGCGCGTTTATCATGCTCGGCGTACTCCTCTGGATCCTGCGCACCATCTCGCCGCAGGAAGAGGAGTAAGCAGTAGTCTGTAATCAGTGGCGACCTCTGACTTCTGACTTCTGACTTCTGACCTCTGACCTCTGACCTCTGACCTCTGACCTCTGACTTGAGACGCCCCCATGGAAGGCCAAACCCACTTCCTCGTCATCTTTGTTGCGGCGATCCTGACCAACAACATTCTGCTGTCCAACTTTTTGGGCATGTGCTCGTTCCTGGCATGCTCGAAGCAGATTCGCACGGCCATTGGCCTCGGCGTCGCGGTCGTGTTCGTGACCGCGTGCACCGCGCCGATCAACTGGGCCATCTACCACAAGCTGCTGATCCCCTGTGGGCTCGAACACCTGTACTTCATCACCTTCATCGCGGTCATCGCCGGGTTCGTGCAACTCGTGGAGATGGTCGTGGACAAGTTCGCGCCGAAGCTCTACATGGCGCTCGGCATTTTCTTGCCGCTGATCACGGTCAACTGCGCCATCCTCGGAGCGTGCTTGTTCATGATCATTCGGGACTACAGCTTCGTGCAGTCCTTCTCCTACGGAGTCGGCTCTGGCTGCGGCTGGGCGCTGGCCATCGTCGCGATGGCCGGGCTGCGCAAGAAGATGCAATACGCGCACGTGCCCAAGGCGCTCGAAGGCGTCGGTATCACCATGATCGTCACCGGCATCATGGCCATGGCGTTCATGGGCTTCGCCGGCATGGTGAACATCTCGAAGTAGGCCGGAAGTCAGAAGTCAGAAGTCAGAAGTCAGAGAACGGAAGTCGCCTCTTACGTTTTACGCTTTACGTTTTACGTTTTACGCCCTGCGTCCCCGCCCATGGAAACTGCCAAGATTTTCTTCTATTCGCTCGTCGTGTTTCCCGGCGTCGTGCTCGTTCTGTCTGCGCTGCTCGTGCTCGCGGAACGGTTCCTCGTGGACCAGGGTCCGTTCGAGATCGACATCAACCGCGAGGTCCAACTCACTGCGCCGGGCGGTGTGACGCTGCTCCAGGCGCTCTACGACAACGAGATCTTCATCCCCTCTGCGTGCGGCGGCCAGGCCACCTGCGGGCACTGCAAGGTCACGGTGAAAGAGGGCGGCGGCGACGTGCTCCCCACCGAGCTGTCGTTCATTGGCCGCAAGGAGCGCGAAGAGGGCGTGCGGTTGGCTTGCCAGATCAAGCTCAAGCAGCGGCTTCAGATCGAAGTGCCGGCCATGTACCTCGACGTGCAGGAGTACCAGGCCGTCGTCAAGAGCACGCGAGACGTGACCCCGGACATCAAGGAAATTCGCTTCTCGCTCGTCGAGCCGAAAGAGATCGAATTCCGGCCCGGGCAGTATATCCAGGTCAAGTGCCCCGACCCGGACGGCGACTTTGTGTTCCGCGCGTACTCGATCAGTTCGAAGGTCTCGGACAAGACCGAGGTGGAGCTGAACGTGCGCATTGTGCCCGGCGGCATCGGATCGACCTACCTGCACGGCCTGAAGGAGGGCGACCCGGTCACGTTCACCGGCCCGTTCGGCGAGTTCGAGTTGAGCCAAGACGCGGACACCGAGATCGTATGCGTCGGCGGCGGCTGCGGCATGGCGCCCATGAAGAGCATCCTCCAGACCATGTTCGAGGAGAACCCCAACCGCAAGGCGTGGTTCTTCTTCGGGTGCCGCGGCACGGCGGATATCTTCTATCTTGACGACTACAAAGAGATGGAGAAGAAATACCCGGGGTTCAAGGTCATCTACGCATTGTCCGACATGAAGCCTGACGAGCAATGGGATGGCGAGAGGGGATTCGTCCACATTTCGGTCGACAAGTACCTGGAGCGCGGGGGCAAGCGCCAGGCTTTCCTCTGCGGGCCGCCACCCATGATCAACGCGGTCATGGAGGTGTTCGAGGACAAGGAACTGCCAGACGAGAAGATCTTCTACGACAAGTTCTAGCGAAGCTTCGTTTCATACCGTCCAGGGGCGCCTCGCGCGGCGTAAGGGCTGCCATTCTTCGGGAGCCGCTCGCTTTCCAGATGCCTGGGGGAAGAAAGCACAACTCGCGCGGACGGCGACGGGAGGGGCGCGCCGCAAGCGCCGCGCCCACGCGCGCCCCGAGCCTTCATCGGCGCCGGTCTCGTGCTGTGGGCGGGCCCTTGCTACAATAGACGGGTAACGAGGCCCGTTTCCAGGAAGCCTCACACGAGTCCCCGTGGAGCAGAACCATGTCCGCATCTCGCTGCATCGCCCTCGTGCTGGCGTTTGGCTGTGCGCTTGCCGCGGCCGCCTCGGCGCGCGAAGCGACGATCACCTTCCGGCTCAGCCGGGCCTTCCGCAGAGCGCAGAAACTCCCCACCTACGTGGTGTGGGTCGAGACGCGGAAGGGCGATTACGTCACCACGGTCCGCATGAGCCGCACGGCCCAGGTGCAGGAAGACGCCCTCCGCAAGGGCAAGCCCGCGCCCTTTTTCAAACAATGGCATCAGTCATACATGGACGTGGTGGAGGTCGACTCGATCACCGAGGCCACGCCGTGGCCGGGCAAGAGCGACACGGTCAAGTGGGATCTCACCGACGTGAAGGGCGCCGCGCTCCCCAAGGGAGACTACGTGCTCAAGATCGAGTGCCAGATCGACGGCAAGGATAGAGACAAGTTCGCGCAGGTCACGGTCATGCCGTTCTCTATCGGCCGCAGGACGAAGTTCAGCAGGTCGCACACGGTGCTGATCAACGGCGGCAAGCTGAGCAGAAGATCTGTGTACATTCAGCAACCGAGCATGAAGATTCGCAAGTAAAGCGCCCCCTCTTAGTGCCTTATCCATCCAGAACTGTCATGAAAAACAAGAAGTTGCTTGCCCGGAGCGGACGGCCTTCGCCGTCCGTCGGAACGCGAAGGCCGTCCGCTCCTGGGCTGCGGGCGCAGCCCGCCTTGTCCAGTCGAAACACGGGAGAACCGGCATGAACGACGCGGAGACGAAAGCCCTCGAGGCGGAGTTGGAGCAATTCAAGAAGGAGAAGGAACAGATTCGCGCCATCTTGGGCCGCGTCGGAGGAGTGGACCAATCCAAACGCGACAAGCTCCTCAACATCGTGTTCGTGGCCATCCTGGTCCTGCTCTTGTGCCACGATGTGCTCCGGCACGCGCTGGACTTCAGCAGCCCCCTCCCGCCGC
>JAJRTI010000983.1 GCA_024278415.1 Planctomycetota bacterium
ACAGTACCGTGCGAACGTGGCATACTGTCGCCTCTACGAGGCTTTGGCGCCGTTGCCTGTTGCTTACCCAAGGCTCACGCCTTGGGCTATTCACTGTCGCCCCGTTGGGGCTTCCGAAGGCCATCCAACGCTTAAGTTCGCACCATTGGGGACAAGCCCCGTGCTGGCGTTCAGCGAGATCGACAACATGTTATCGTTCGAAAACCGTTAAGGGCCTAGCGCACCGATGTTCATGCCAAGACTTCAAACCCAGCAAGCGCTCTGGCTTTGGGCCGCGGGCTTGTTCGGCCTGGCCATCATCCCTGCCGGCTCCGTGCGCGCGGCCGACAGCCCGTTCGTCGCGGCCATTGCGCGCGCGCAGCGCTGGCTCGTGAAGATCGAGGCCGAGGGCCAGGCCATCGAGCCCGCGCACCTGGTGGGCGAGCCCAAGCAGACGCTGCGCGCGATCCTGCCTTCCATCGCGGTGCATCCTCCGAGCGACATCAGCCGCAGCGCGGACGACGTCGTGGCCGCGTGGAACGCGCTTCAGAAAGAGGTGTCCATGGACTTCGTGGACACGCCGGTGACCCAGATCGTGAAGGCCATCGCGAAGCAAGCCGGCCTGCCCGTCGCGCTCATGCCCAACCTGCGCCCGCGCGCGATCACCTTCGTGTGCCAAGGCATCCCCGCGTACAGCGCGCTCGTGCGCGCCTGCCGCTCCGGCCGGCTCGACTTCCGCCTGCGCGGCCGCGTCATTGTCGTGGCCGACAACGACACGCTCGGGCCGAGCGAGATGTACGCGGACGTGGCGAGCTGCTACGAGGTGAAGGCCTGGGCCGAAGCCCTCCAAGAGCCCTGCAACGTGAAACTGGTCGAGGTGCCCGCGGCCGAGGCGTTCGCCGCCATCGAGACGAAAACCGGCGTTCCCATTCTGCTCACCAACGCCGCCCGGGAGGTCGCCGACCGCGTGAGCCTCGACGCGGAGCGCGTCGCCGGCCGCGAGCTGCTGCGCCTGGTGCTCAAAGCCCTCGGCCTCCAGGCCGCGCTGCGCAAGGACGGCATCCTCATCTTCCACCCCGAGGGCCCCGAGCGCCCCGGCGCGTTCACCAACGTGGCCTATGGCAGCGGCATCGTGTTCGACAGCGACGGGTACATCGTCACCTGCGCGAGCACGGTGCACCGCCGGCGCAACGTCACCGTGCGCCTGCCCGACGGTGTGCGTCTGCCCGCGAAGGTCGTGGGCGTGAACTTGCGCCGGGACGTGGCCGTGCTTCAAGTGCCCAAGCAAGGGCTCGACGAGGCCGCGTTCGGCGACTCGACCAAGCTCAGGCCCGGCCAGTTCGTCGTCGCGCTCGTCTTCCCCTTCGACAGCGCCCAGCCCACCGCGTCGCTGGGCATTGTGAGTGCGACCAACCGCCGCCTGAGCCGGCGCTACACGTCGGCAATCATCACCGATGCCACCGTGCTGCCTGGCGGCGCGGGGGGAGCACTGATCGACTCGAAGGGCGACGTGGTGGGCATGGTGGCCGCGACCTACGCCGGCGCCAGCCTGGGGTGTTGCGTCCCATCGAAGATGCTCATCGAGACCGCGACCGCGCTCAAGTACGGGCTGCCGGTGAAGGACAACTGGCTTGGCGTGACCGTGCGCACGGTCACGCCGGACATGCAAGACGAACTTGGGTTGCGCGAGGCCAAGGGAGCACGCGTCGTCGCGGTGGAGCCCAACAGCCCCGCGCAGAAAGCCGGCATGAAACCCGACGACGTCGTCGTGGCCTGCGGCAAGGTGGCCATCGTCGACGCGGCGACCATGGCGCGTGTGGTCGAACGTGCCTCGCAGGGGGGAGTGCTGCGCTTCGCGGTCCTTCGGCAGGGCCGGCTTATCACGGCCGACGTGGTGGTGCAGCAGGAAGGGAAGTAGGCGAAGCGGAGGAGCAATGTGGCCGGCTCTGGCTAGGCGGATGAGGCCCGCCCTGGCGTGCGTGGCAGCGGGCGCAGGAGGAGCACGATGCGACTGCAAGCGGGTGACGTAGCGCTTGTAGTAGGCCCGTGAGGGCCTTCAGCGCGGGTAGCGATTCGGCATCGGAGCAGAGGGCGCCCTTACGGTCGCCACTACGAGCGGATCGCTCCCGCGGGCGGCGTGGGGGGGGTGGCATTGCCTGCTGCCTGCCGCGGCTGTAGAATGCCATGCGCTCTGTCCCCCGTCCCCGCCTTCACTGCCTTCGGAGTGCTTCATGCCTTCAACTCGACTCCCCTTCAGACTTATTCTCACATGTCTGCTCTGCATGGCAGTGGTCAGTCCTGCTGCCGCCCAGGACCAAGCCAAGACCCAGGCCCAACAGCTCCGCAAAAGGATCGAGAAGCTCGCGGTCATCGAGCGGAACGTCATGATGCCCATGCGCGACGGCGTGCGGCTTGCCACGGACATCGTACGGCCCAAGGGCGAAGGCCGCCACCCGCTCGTTCTCATACGCACGCCGTACGGGAAGCGCACGCCCATGAGCTTGGACCACGTACGCGCTGGCATCGCGGTGGCCGTCCAAGACGTGCGCGGCCGCTACGCGAGCGAGGGCACGTTCGACGCGTTTCGGCAGGAGATCAACGACGGGTACGACGCGGTCGAGTGGCTTGCGGCCCAGCCGTGGTGCAACGGCAAGGTGGCCATGGACGGGGGGAGCTACCTGGGCTACACGCAACTCGCTGCGGCGATGGCCGCGCCGCCCCACCTCTGCGCAATCTCGCCGGCGGTGCCGCCGGCCGACTTCGACCGGCGCACCCTGTTCTACGGCGGCGCGCTGCGCATGGAGCTGGCCCAGGGATGGCTGCTCGGCCAGAGCTGGCGCTCGCAGCGCGTGCGGCGCAAACAAGCGCCGCAGGAGGAGCTGGCTCGATGGCAGCCCTTGCGCCGCTTCCGCAAGTGGTGTTGGCACAACCCCCTGCGCGAGCCAGGGCCCATCGCCATCGGCGGCCCTGAGTACACGCACGTGTGGAGCGAGATAGTCGACAACTGGGAGCGCCCCAACCAGTGGGAACAAATCAGCGCGGTCGTGCGGCCCGAAGCGATCAAAGTGCCCGTGTTCATCCGCGCCGGCTTCTACGACATCTTCGCCCAAGAGAACATCGAATTGCTCCGAGCGCTCCGCGAACGCGGGGGGAGCGAACTCACGCGCACGCACAGCCACCTCCTCATCGGCCCCTGGGTGCACGGCCTCGGCAGGCCCGCGGGCGACGCAAACTTCCCAACCGCAAGAGCCGACCTGTATGAAGCGAGCACGAAGTGGACGCGGCGCTGGCTGCTCGACCAAGCGCCCGAGGTGGACCAGTGGCCGATCATGCGTTTCTTCATCATGGGCGCGAACAAATGGGTGGACACCGACACCTGGCCGCCAGCCAACGCCCGCGCCCAGCGCGCCTACCTCACCGGCAAGTCGCTCTCCCTCGATCCGCCCCAAGGCCCGGAGCCGCCGACGGAGTTCACCTACGACCCGGCCAACCCCGTGCCCACGATCGGAGGCTCGAACCTGATCGTCCCCAAGGGCGTCAAGGACCATCGCGCCAATGCCGTGCGCCCGGACGTGGCCGAGTTCATCACCGACGAACTCGACGAAGCGTACGCCGTGGCCGGCCCCCTCCGCGTGCATCTGTGGGTCTCGTCCAGCGCGCCGGACACGGATTTCACGGCCATGCTGATCGACGTGAGGCCCGACGGGTACTATGCCAATATCGAGGACGGCATCGTGCGCATGCGCTACCGCAACGGCCGCGGCGCGCCGGCCTTGGTCGAGCCGGGAGAGGTCGTGGAGGTGGACATTAACCTGTGGAGCACCGCGTACGTGTTCCAACCGGGCCACCGTATTGCGCTGCACGTGAGCAGTTCAAACTTCCCCCGCTTCGACCGCCACTTCAACGTGGCCGACAATCCCGCGGACTGGACCCGGCCGCAGAAAGCCGTGAACCGCATCTATCACGATGCCGCGCATCCGTCGTACATCGAGGCGTACGTGGTGAAATGAATGTCCATGAGTTTCCCCACAAGGTTTGCGGATCCAGGCGGCAGGCGCCGCGGGCTTGTAGTAGGGCGATTCATCGCCCGTCTCTGCGTTCGGAGCAACGGGCGATGCGCCCTACTACGAACGCCCAGCTTGTCCAGCGTAAGCATGTGCGCTTGGCGATCGCTGTGCCGGGCCGATGGCGCCAGGCTTGCGATAGAACTGCTGAAGATTGTGGGGAAGCTCGTGTGAATGTCGCGTTGACAGGGCGAGGCCGCGGCGGCTATTATGGGTTTGCTGGTTAGGGCCATTTCATGCGGTCGCTTTGGGCCGTATCCCACCCCAGAGGCATTGGACCCGCCCACGACGTGAAAGCCTCGCTTCTCGACATCCAGACGCGCGAGATCGTCCACGCCTTCACGATTGAGGAGGGGCAACGCGTCGTCATTGGAAGGAGCGACCGCGCGGACGTGCAGGTGGAGGGCGAAGGCGTCTCGCGCACGCACTGCGTCCTCGCCTGCAAAGAAGGCCGCATTCGCATCCACGACCTTGGCAGCCACAACGGGACATGGGTCAACGGCGAACGCATCGAGGAGGGGACACTCGAGCCGGGGGACACACTGAGGCTGGGCTTGCTCGAGTTGGAGTTTCAAGCCGAAACGGATGCGATGGCCCCGGCCGCGGCCGTCATGGTGGCGCCAAGCCCTGGCGCCACGCCGCCATCGTTCGAGATGGAGGTCATCTCGGACGAGCCGGCGGAGGGGCCTGAGCCAGTGGAGCCAGTGCTCGCGGAGGCGCTGGAGCCTGAGCCGTCGCCCGAACCTGAACCCATGCCGATTGCTGCGTCGGCGACGCCAGCCAAGGCTTCGTCACGCGGCTACTGGACCCATCGCCGGCATGGGAGCGCGGCGGCCAACCTCCTGTGGTGGGGCGTATCGTTCGTCCTCCACGTCATCCTCCTCGTCATCCTCGCCCAGTTCGACTTCGGCACGCTGCCCGAGAAGAAGAAACGCATCAAGATCAAGGCGGAGCTGGTCGCCCTGACCGAGCGCCTCCAGCCTATCCGCCGGCAAGTCATCGATCTCGCCAAACTCAGCAAACCCGCCAACACGTCCGGCAAGCCGTACAACGAACTCCTCGCCAACACGCAACAGCTCGTGCCCATGGCCGTCATCGGTGGCGTGAGCGGAGCGGACGTGAGCGCGCTGTTCAAGTCCGGCGGCGGCGGCATGTTCGACACCATGGGCCGCGGCGGCAAAGTGGCCCAAGTGCGCAAGGCGGCCGCACAGAACTACGACGAGGCCATCGACGACTTCGCAATGGAGATGATCGACCACCTCGACAAGAAAGACCTCCTGTTGGTGCTGCTGTTCGACCAATCCAAGAGCCTCGACAACGACCGGCAACTCATCATGGCCAAGATCGAGACGGTCACCAAGGCGCTGGACGGCAACCTCGACGAACGGAAGAAGAAGCGGCTCAAGTGGTCGGTCGTGAGCTACGGCCGGTCGCACCGGGTGCTGCTGCGGCCCACGAGTGACATCCCCCAAGTCAAGGCCGCCATCGGCCGCATCAAGCCGGATCCCAGTGGGGAGGAAAACCTGATCGGTGCGCTCCAATACTGCCTGCGCACGTTCGCGCCGCTCAAGAAACCCACGTTCATTGTGGTCGTCACCGACGAAGCCGGCACGGACGTGGACGACAGCAAGGCTGTGGAGCTGACGATTCGGGCGCTCGTGGCCAAGAAGTTCCGCATTTACATCTTCGGCCGCGAGTCGGTGTTTTCCTGCCACGAGGCGACAGAGACCTACGAGGGGTATCGCGTGTTCGTGGACAAGGGCCCCGAGAGCGTCGTGCCGGAGTTCTTCGGTGCGGACCGCGTGTTCACGACTTACGAAAGCGTTCCGTCGGGGTACGCGATGTACACCCAAGGCCGGCTCGCCTCGGCCACGGGCGGGCAGTGCTACCTGCTCACGACACAGCGGTCACCGTACAACTTCCGCAAGCTGGACGAGATGCAGCCGGAACTGTGCTCCGCGTCCGAATACAAGGCGCGCACCGCCAAGAGCACGATACGCAGCACGCTTCAGTTCATCGTTCGGACGTGGCCGGGCAAACGCCCCACGCTCGTCCCCTCCGGCGGCAAGATGGCCGCGGCGTCAGCCATGCGCGAAGCCGTGGCCGCGCAGCAGTGGTGCTCGCAGGCGATCCGCCGCCTGAAGTCGCTGCGCAAGAGACGCACCAAGGCGTCCAAATACGCGGCCAAGCGCTGGCAAGCCAACTTCGACCTCATCTATGCACAGCTCCACAAATTCCGCTTCATGCTCCGGCAATACGCCATCGCCATGCAGAAGGGAGGCCTCCAGGCGCCGCTCACGGACAAGGAAGGCAACGAGTTCGTCGGCTTCTCCTTGCGCGTGGACAAGGGACAATCGTTCGCGAAGGACAAGGAGCTGCCCAAGGTCCGCGCACTCTTCGACGCCATCATCAAGGAGTACCGCGGCACGCCATGGGCCGCGGTCGCAAAGATCGAACGCGACTCCATGGGGGCCATCGTCACCGTGCCGCGCTACCGACGCAAGCCATCGCCAGGCGGGGCCACCAAGCCGCCGCCGAAAGTGTAGTTCCCGCGCACCACAACGGGAGAGGGGTTCACGACTTGCGCGAGCCTCACGCCGCCACGGGCGCGAGGCCCGTGGCGGCGCAATAGGTGCATACATCGCGGCAAAGACTGCCGGTAACACTTCAGCCGTCTGCCATAGCTTCCAACGAATTCAGATAGACAACGAATGGGCGGAAGCGAACCATTCTGGCGGCCGCGGCCGATGACACGCGAGGCGCCGGCCGACGGGATCGGCAAACGGAGTGCACCCGGCG